>CAZGPW010000021.1:0-2980 GCA_964527535.1 uncultured Bacteroidales bacterium | reverse complement strand
AACCAACAACGATGAGCAGGTAGAACATATTTATACCGAACCGAACGATTGTTACGAGCCTTTCCTGGTGGTTTATGCCAGAAACCTTCCCGAATGCCGCGATACAGCATTTTATGACTGCATAAAAGTTGACGACAGGTCAAATTTGGAAGTGCCAAACATTTTCACCCCCAACGGCGATGGCGTGAACGATTTTTTCCAGGTGAAAGCGCAAACGCTGCGCTCTTTTCAAGGGAAAATTGTGAACCGCTGGGGCCGTACCATTTATGAGTGGGACAACTATGAAGATGAAGAAGCCGGCTGGGACGGAAAACTTAAAGGGGGCAATTATGCAGCCACAGGCGTGTATTACTACATCATTAAAGCCGAAGGCATAGACGGGTATGAATATGATCTGCAAGGCCCGCTACATTTAATAAGAAATAAATAAATTAATACATAAATAATTTGCATGCAACGATTTTGATAACAATATTGTCTAACTATTGAAAGTTAAAAAGTTGAAAATTGATATGCTAATATAAAATTATCATTATGGAAAGAAAAAAATTGATTTTTGTAATTTTGGCTGTAATAATTGCAGCAAGTGGTTTTTCTCAAAGTTTTAATGAGAAATTATTGGTCAAATATTCTCATGATGAAATTCAACAGCTGAAAGCTGATAATCCCAATGAGTTTGAATTGTTAAATTACTTTGTGGAAAATGGTTTTAGAATTATTGATATGCCAGACAAACCCATTGATCATAAAGAATTAATAAAAATTGAGGATGGTTCCAAAGAAATATCATCCTCTGATTTGGCTGGTTTTAATCCCCTGGAATATGAAAATTGCATATACGGCAGTGAAAGGCAATATTTCAAAGCCGGAAATACTGGAAAATTGGTTATTATACCAAAAGTTTCCAGGTTACGAAATGAAATCGAAAATATAAAAAGAATAGAAAAACGATAAGGTTATGAAAAATTTAATTAGTCTTACAGCGTTAATTATATTAAGCTTGTCGCTTACTTATGCACAGGTTGATATGGTAACCAATGACGGGCAAACCGTTTCAACATGCAGCGACGATTTTAGTGCAGGTAGTTATACTTCCGGAGAAACTTATACAGTAACGGTTTGTTCGGATGATCCCATGGACCATCACGTTTCCCTTAGCATTTCATCTTATAGCTTTCCGGCAGGAACATCGCTCTGTGTTTATGACGGGGATGATGCATCAGCCCCCGAACTGGTGTGCTGGGATGAAACAACAAGTTCAGGTATGATTGCAGCCCAGGCTCAGAACACCAATGAAAGCGGCTGCCTGACTTTTGTTTTTGATGCCGGTGCTTCCGGTGCTTCATGGTCAGGAACATTTTCATGCAATTTTGTGTGCCAGGCTCCGATGCAGGTAGATATAGTGTCAACAGATCCTCCCCTGGAAGATGATGGAGGCGTTGATTATGTGAACGTCTGCTGGGATGAAGACAACAACCAGTCTTTCCCTGTCACATTTAACGCTGAAGGCACATACCCTAATGGTACAGGCTATACACTGGATGATGATCATGTGACCTTTACATGGGAATTTGGAGATGGCACGCAGGAATCAGGAGTGGGATTGACTACCGTTACGCATAATTTCCCTTCCAGAGAAGGTTATACTGTGGTTTTGTCCATAGAAGACTCACAGGGCTGTACAAACACAAACTCTATGACACAAAGGGTCAGGGTATCAAGGGCCCCCATATGGGATGATGGCGGTACTTACGTTGATCCGGATGCCATTTGCATGGGCGAAGAAGTGGAAATGTGTGCATCCTATTCTTCTGAAACATGGAACAGTTCCATTACACCTTCAATTGCTGATACCACATTTCTCCCGGACGGGAGTGGTGTCTGCTATGAGACAAGCATCATGCAAAATCAGTTTCTGCCGGGGCAGACACTTGAAGATCACAATGATATTGCAGGAATATGCATGAATATTGAACATTCTTACCTTGGAGATTTAACCTTCGATATTCAATGTCCAAGTGGACAATCCGTTCAAATGCAACAACAAAGCGGTGGTAGTACCCATCTTGGTGAACCAATTGACCCGGGAAGTGGCCCCGGCGTTGGTTATGATTATTGTATAACCCCTGATGGGGCACAAACTTTCGAAGAAGCTGCAGATAGCTATTCTACTTTACCCGAAGGCGATTACGCTTCTTACGAATCCCTTGCAGGACTTGAAGGCTGCCTGCTGAATGGAGAATGGACAATAACAATTTGTGATAACTGGGCCATGGATGATGGATACATTTTCGGCTGGTACATTGAATTTGAGGAAAGTTTATACCCGGATGTGTGGAGTTACACCCCGCAATATACACCCACAGAATGGTATGGGCTTTATGGCTCTGAAATGGATGAACCTACCGACCAGGATTGTGCGACAGGAACTTATACAACAACTGATGCACCTGACCAAAACACTGAGCAACCATTTATTTTTACACTAACGGATGATTTTGGTTGTGAACATGATACATCCATGAATGTCACCGTATATAGCGAGGATGATCCCAACTGTTGTGTTTTGCCGAATCCCGATGCCGGCTCTGATGATTTGGTTTGCAGTTTATCAACAACATTAAACGCAAGTGCTCCGGAATCCGGGAATGACGGATACTGGGAACAGGTAAGCGGCCCTGGTACTGCAAGTTTTGCTGATGAAACCAGCCCAACTACAAACATCAGCGTTGATATTTACGGAGAATATGAATTTGTATGGACTGAACAGTACCTGGGAAATGCGAGTTGCGCCACCACTGATAATGTTATCATCGAATTTGTTGAAATGCTGGATCCAACCATAACACCAATACCCGATATGTGTGTTTCTGAATTACCCGTTCAGCTTGAGATTGAAGATGAAGGAACCATTACCACAAGCCCCAACATTGATGCTGCTATTACCGATGGAATAATCGACCCACAGGAAATAGGGCCT
>CAZGPW010000020.1:0-2010 GCA_964527535.1 uncultured Bacteroidales bacterium | reverse complement strand
GTACATTCCATGTTGGTGGTGTGGCTGGTAATATTGCTGCAGAATCATCAATCACTGCCAAGTACAGCGGACGTATTGAAATTGATGAACTGCGCACCGTAACTTACAAAAAAGAAGGTGAAGAATTTGTCGATATTGTCATTGGCCGTATGGCTGAAATGAAAATTGTTGATGATAATACCGGAATCTCACTGATGACAAACAACATCCCTTATGGTGCCAAATTATATGTTAAAAACAATCAAATAATTGAAAAAGGCACAAAAATTTGTGAATGGGATCCTTTCAACGCAACCATTGTTTCCGAAAAGAATGGAATTGCAAAATTTAAAAACCTCATTGAAGGTATTACTTATCAGGAAGACGCTGATGAACAGACTGGTTTCAGGGAAAAAGTAATCACCGAAACAAAAGACAAGAAAAAGAATCCTGAATTGGCGATTGTATCAGAAAAAGATAATAATAAAATTATCAAAAACTATAACCTGCCTGTAGGTGCACATTTGACCATAAAAGAAGGGGATAAACTTGTTGCCGGACAAACCATTGCCAAAATACCGCGTAATGTGAGCAAAGGCGGCGACATTACTGGTGGTTTACCACGTGTAACCGAACTTTTCGAAGCACGTAATCCTTCCAATCCCGCTGTTGTTTCTGAAATTAACGGTCAGGTTGAATTTGGTAAAATCAAACGTGGTAACCGTGAAGTTATCATTACTTCCAAAGATGGGGATGTAAAAAAATACCTTGTCCCCCTGACAAAACAAATTTTGGTACAGGAAGGTGATTATATCAGAGCCGGTACAACTTTATCCGATGGTATTATTACACCAGCTGATATCCTAAATATCAAAGGTCCGACAAAAGTACAGGAATACATTGTCAATGAAGTACAGGAAGTTTACAGACTTCAAGGGGTAAAAATTAATGATAAGCATTTTGAAGTTGTTGTAAGACAAATGATGCGCAAAGTAATCATTGAAGATCCCGGCGACACGCAATTTCTAGAAAAGCAAATTGTGGACAAATGGAAATTCCGCGAAGTTAACGATGAGATATATGGCATGCAAGTTATCGAAGACAACGGTGATTCGGAAAATCTTAAATCGGGTCAGATAGTAACCGCACGCAGGCTTCGTGATGAAAATTCCCACCTCAGACGACGTGACATGAAACTTGTTCATGCCCGACCTGCTGTACCGGCCACCTCAAGACAAGCACTTCAGGGAATTACCCGTGCGGCTTTACAGACTGAAAGCTTTATGTCAGCTGCTTCATTCCAGGAAACAAACAAGGTATTAAACGAAGCGGCCATCAATGGAAAAAATGACATGTTACTCGGCTTAAAAGAAAATGTCATTGTAGGCCATCTTATCCCGGCAGGTACAGGCCTACGTGAATATGATAAAATTCTTGTCGGGAATAAATCCGAACTGGATAAACTCCAAAAAAGTACACAAGAAAGTGATGATTCAGAAGCAGACCAAAAAAACACCTGATAAACTATGGAACAGCAACAAGACAAAAATAAACAAATGAACATCCAACTGGATGAGGAAACTGCTCAGGGAAATTATGCCAATTTGGCTGTTATTTCACATTCAAGCTCTGAGTTTATTGTTGATTTTATCCGAATCATGCCCGGAGTACCGAAAGCACCGGTTAAATCCAGGATTATTCTGACACCAGAGCATGCAAAACGGCTGATGAATGCACTTCAGGGGAACATCAAAAAGTATGAAAGTACCCATGGTGAAATCAAAATCAAAGGCGGACATACACCTCCAAAAATGCCCATGAATTTTGGCGGACCCACAGCAGAAGCTTGATGTCATTTATTAATCTTTTCAAGGAACTGATGGAGAACAATCAATAACCAAAGCCTGTTATACAGGTAATCTGTACCTTTCATATACCGGTCAACCATCTCCTTAACAGGCTTGTAATGTACTATGTTGTGTTTTTCTATGATCTCTTTTGACAAATAATCCTTAATAAGGTAGTTATGGT
>CAZGPW010000019.1:0-2929 GCA_964527535.1 uncultured Bacteroidales bacterium | reverse complement strand
TTTTAATCAAACTCCTTTGGAGTTTAAAAATAAAATATTAACTTTGAAGCAAAATGATAAACCAAGTTTTCATAAACAACCTTGTGAAACTTGACAATTACCATTGAGATACATTGTTGAACAATCCAAACATTCAACATCTAAATCATAAACTAGTTTATCGTAAATAACATCATTTTTTGCATCATAAATAACCGGATACCAGGCACTTTGGGTTCCGTCACACCTAACCGAATAACCGTTAAAAGCAATATTACCCTTCCAATCTTTTCTCGAATAATTTTGTATTGTATCCGTTGCAACTGGAAATTTACCAACATATCTAAACTTCAATTCTTCTGGTAAAAACTTTCCCTCGCCTGTATTATCCGGAAAATAATATGATAAAGATTCACCTGTTGATGTTGAATCCTTAGCTGATTTATTAAAACCCAAAACAAACTCGTTTGGTTTTAAACTTTTAATGTGAAGTAAATTCATCCCTGAATTTAACCTTATCAAATAATCCTTTATATGAGGTATATTACTCATCGTCAGATCACAATCAAAAGTTCCTTCAGTAATTGAAATTTTCACTTTCCCTTTTATGTGGGGTGTTTTTTCTTGTGAATACCCTAAAATCGAAAATGTAAGACTCAATGTTATGATTAAAAGATGCTTCATAGGTTTTTGTTTAGAGTGCTTGGTACATAAAAGGATATTTTCAGCAGCTCATTTTATATTTCTTTCCTCTCTCAATGTTCTCTAAAAGCTTGGTATAACATGAATTTTATGCCAAATCAGGCTTCTAATGTAAGCAAAAAAACCATAAAACAAAAATCCCCGTCTGGTGTTCTATGTAATATGACATTGTCCGAATGATGTTAGTGGAATAACAGTATGACTATGATCAAACAAAAACAGAAAGCACGGGTTATCATCACCTCCTCACGAAGCCTTATGGCACTGGTAGCAGCTCATTCCCTCGGTAAGCGTGGCGTTGAGGTTGTCGGGGCAGATTGCATTGCGCCAACCATGTTGCATTTTTCAAAATACGCTTATGCCAATGAGAAATACCATTCCCATACCGATGATCCGGGGCAATTTCTTAACGATATTGAGGCCATCATAGAAAAATACCGTCCCGGTGATGACCGTCCCTATATTCTGATGCCGGTATTCCATGAGAATTATGTCATCATAAAAAACAAGCAGCGGCTTGAAAAACTAATAACGGTAGCCACCCCGGATTATTCCATGCTTAAACAGGTACACCCCAAAGACAATCTTACTAAAACTGCCGGACAACTGGATGTGAACATTCCAAAAACGGCACTGCCTGAACAGGAATCGGATATTGATAAGGCCATGGAAAGTATAGATTTGCCCTGCCTCATTAAACCCCGTGACAGCAGTGGCGGACGTGGTATCCATAAAGTTGAAAACAAAAAGGAGCTGAAACGCCTGTTTCGGGAAGTGAGCGATGAATTTGGTGAACCACCCCTCATACAAGCCCTGGCTGATGGTAAAGAATACTGTCATACGGTAATTTTCGATCATGGAAAAGCAGTGGCCAGTGGTGCTTATCGAAACCTGCATTCTTACCCTGCCGACTTTGGTTCAGGAGCGCTTCGGGAAGCCATCGAACCGGGTAATTTCGATGAACAAACAAACCCCCTCCTTGAACATGTGGGATGGAACGGCGTTGCTGAGATTGATTACCTGTGGGACGGAAATAAAAATCATACCCCTTCCCTGATTGAAATTAACCCGCGGTTCTGGGCAGGTTTGTTTCACTCCGTGCAAAGCGGCGTGGATTTTCCCTGGCTTAATTTCTGCTTGTTTGCGTATGGAGAATTGCCCAAAGACAAAAACTGGCAACTAAGTGGTAAAAAAACCAAAGAACCGCTTACCTGGCTGCTTGCCATTGTGGAAGAAAGCGTGGACATGGCTGCCGATTTTGACGATATAAAATCGGTGGGGAAGGATGCCATCAATGAGCTTAAAACAAAAGATTTAAAGTCAGCCTTTAAGGTGCTCAAATCCGGCCTGAAAGAAGGGATTAATATTAAGGAAGCATTGAAGCATTACAAAAAAGGCCTAAAAGAAGCCAGGCAAGTGGAATCGCAGTTTTCCGGCGGGGATGATCCGTTTGCTGCCCTGGGCGGACTCTATATTTTAGCGTATTGGCTGAAATACAAAAAGCTGCCGCCTGAAGCAGGGGGCAAATAAAGCATGCATTGATATGTCAAAGAAAAAAAACATCATTGGTATCACACGCGCTCCCGATAAAGGTTTTACCCTGCAGTTTTTAATACTGCAGATCTCCGTGTTGATTGCAGGCGGGCGGCCTTTTACCGTTCAATCGTTCGATGCTGAAAAAGCTGCTGAGATTGATGGCCTGCTCGTAGGCGGGGGGAGGGATGTGTACCCCGGTCTGTATCATGAAGCGCCCATTCCCGGAAATCCATACAGCCGTGTTCAGGATGATAACGAAACCCGCTGGCTCCATTATGCCAAAGCTGAAAACATGCCTGTAATGGCTATATGCCGTGGTGCCCAGTTGCTGAATGTGATCCAGGGTGGCAGTGTTCATCATAAATTGCCGGATATATATGAAAACGCTGATTATCCACAGAATGTGCTTGCTTACAATTTTTTCAGAAAAAAAATCCATATTTCTGAAGGGAGCCTGCTCCGTAAAATTACCGGCAAGCGCGCGCTTATGGTCAATTCAATTCACAAACGTGCCATTGATAAAGTGGGGGCAGGAATGGTGGTTACTGCACGTGAAATCAATGGGGTGATACAGGCCATTGAACATCCCGGCCTCCGTTTTTATATGGGTGTGCAGTTTCACCCCGAGCGATTGATTTACAGACGGGTTTTCCGGAAAATGTTCCGCTGCTTTGTTCAAGCGGCAGGGATGAAAGGTTGATTTACGGTTTTT
>CAZGPW010000018.1:0-11642 GCA_964527535.1 uncultured Bacteroidales bacterium | reverse complement strand
GCTTTTATAATTTCTCCCAAACCCTGACGAATAATCAGGGAATCCCCGGTGAACCTGTCCGGCTGACAGGACGGAAGCCCTGATGGCTGTCAACAACCCCGGTAAAAACACCGGCCTTTTTGCTGCCTGAACAAAAAAAACCGGAGCATGATCAGGGATTACAGGTGCATTTGTACGGTCGCCCGGATGGGAGCCCTGTTGGACATAAACAAACAGAACGAACTTTTCATCAACCCACTGTCATAAAATTTAAATCAAGGCCTGAAGATTTTTTATGCCCGGAAACCGATATTTGTTTGGAAATAAAACCTGAGAAACTTTTGTTGGTGTTGTGCAAGTATGCGTACAGGTAAAATATTTGCACTCCATGCCTGCTTACGCTTTTGCCTTTTTTAGTGGTACCACCTGGAATTGAACCAGGGACACACGGATTTTCAGTCCGTTGCTCTACCAACTGAGCTATGGTACCTTCAAATTTGAGAGTGCAAATATAGGGTTTTATTTTTTCCTGCAAAATATTCAAATGAGAATTTCTTCAATTTTGGATAATATTCACCTGGGTGAAATGTAATACTTTCATTAAGAACATTTTGAACGGCAATTTGTTGGAAAATAAATGAACAACATTTGCAAAGAAAATAAGGATAAGTTTTTAAATTTGTACTAAATAAAAATATTGATTTGTTATGAAACGAAAAATTGAATTGAACTGGGGGAAAAAGATGGTGTTCAATACAGAATCAAACGGACACAAGCTTATTTTGGACGGCCACAGCAAAGAAGTTGGTGGTGAAGACAACGGCCCACCGCCCAAGCCGTTGATGTTGGTTGCCCTGGGAGGATGCAATGGGCAATTTATTGTTTCACTTTTAAAAAAAATGCGGGTTGATGTAGATGATTTTAAGATCATGGTAGAAGCGGAGGAAACAGAAGAGCATCCCAAACATTATTCAAAAATACACCAAACCTATGTATTTAAAGGAAAGGACCTAAACAAAAAAATGATAGAGAAAGCAGTAGATTTATCTGAAAACAGGTATTGCGGCGTAACCTATACTTACAGGCAAGCCGGGATTGAAATGATTTCAGAAATACAATATCAGAAATCCTGACCCAGTGCTATTAATCAGAAATTTAAACTTTTTGTGAGTGTATCATATTGTCGTAAAGTCAGTTGGCAAAAATGTACTTAGGATATCTGAAAAAGCCATAATAAAAAATCCGCATAACTATTAAAAGCACGCGGATTTTTATCTTCAGAAATACGCTTAAATATTTTCTGTAGCCACCTCTTTTGCAAGGAGGTCAGCATAAGGAATCAGCAAATATTTCTTGTCTCCCATTTCAAGTTCAGAACCTGAAAACTTTTTGTAATATACTTTATCACCCACAGCAACAGAAGGATTTTCAACTTGTCCTATGGCAACAACAGTACCATATTGAGATTTCTCTTTTGCAGTATCTGGAATAATAATCCCTGAAGCGGTTTTTTCTTCTGTTTCTTCTGTACTAACATCTAACAATACATTTTCATTTAGCGGTTGTAAATCTTTCATAATTTTTCTATTTAATGATTTAACTTATTTTTAATTATCACTGTAATTCCAATAATTTATCAATTTTATTTTTATCAAAACCGACCACAAATTTACCATTTATTTCGGTTTGTGGCACACCTTGTTGTCCGGTTCGGTTAACCAATTGTTGTGCTTGTTCCGGACTTTTCGATACATCCACTTCCCTGAAATGCACCTGCAATTTTTTTAAGTATGATTTCAGGCTGTTGCAGTATGTACATGTTGGGCCAGTATATACCGTCACGTTTTTCTGTTTATTATCACCAGCTTGTTTACTTACGAAATAACTTCCCTCAATCAAATTTTTATAAAACCGGGCATCATTACATCCTTTTACCTGGTTAGTTACCTCCTTGTTTTTAAAAACCAGTAGAGTAGGCACTGATGTTACATTATAAGCAGGGTGTATATCACGCACTTTACTAACATCAGCCATGCAAATCATACCGCCATTGCCAGTTCCGGCTGCTTTGCTCAGCTGCTCAATTGCACAATGACTCGCCTCACTTTCTGCTTTATAAAGCAGACAATACACTACCTCATGCGCATCAATTGCCGACTGAAGTTCATTATAATTATTTACCACTCGTTTAATCATACATTTTATTTATTGCACCACTGGCAAAACCCGTACCATGCAAAGTAAAAAATTGATTTCTCTTCACAAAAAACCCTTACTGCCTGACATTTTGCAACTTAAGAACAATTCCACAGCCTGTCACCATGTGCTAAAATGACAAAACAACTGCCATAATTACATGTTTTGTGAAAATTTTAATAAGGGCATGCCCCGGCAGCACTTCCCCGCTGCGCAAAAACCCTTCGCTATGAAAGCATGCCGGGTCGGTCTGCGGCTTCTAGCTGCTTCATGCACGGCTGGTTTTTGTCAGCCACTGGCAGGCGTTTGTTCCGTCACGCCACGCTGCCAGTGGCACAAAAGCCAAGCCGTTCAATGCAGCAGGCTAATACGCCTACGCCCTCATGCGGAAATAAAATCAGAAATTCTGCCCCAGTGTAGATAATCAGCAAGTTAAAACTTTATGTGAGTAAATAATATTGTCGTAAAACCAGTTGGCAAAAATGCAGTTGGCAATTTAATTACCTTGCCAATTGCCTTTTGCCAACTAATACCAAGTTGCGTTCTAATGTGTAATATTCAATATTATTATTGCTTCATTACTTTTTCCACAAGTACATGGCTGCCAAATCTAAGCCTTACAAAGTACACGCCATCTTCAAAAGCAGAAAAATCAACCACCGTTTTATCCGATGCATTTCCTTCGTTAAGCAACTTGCCGGCAAGATCAACAATCTGCCATGAAAATTCATTGCATCCTGAGGACACTTCAATGGACAACAGATTTTTAACCGGGTTTGGATAAATGGTACAACTCAGCGCGTCAGGCAGATCGTTGCCAACATTGTCATCCACATATCCACTACAGGTTACACTGACATCATCAGCGCCCCCTCCGGAAACAGAAATGATTTCCGAATTGTAGTCTCCGGACACCAATCCGGCCTTAAGCCTTACATTGACAGATACATTATCGCCATCGTAAGCCGAAAGCACAATGGGCACAGACTGATATCCGCTGCCCACAGAAACTTCGTAGTTTTCTGAGGGTGCAATGGTAACATCCGTGCCATCCAAATCCGAGCCACTCAAAGTAAACGATTGTTCCGCTGAAGGGCCGTTGGATTCCACATAATTAAAATCACTCAGCACATCCGGATTAACCTGCAATTCCGGAACAGGACTGCCTCCACAATAAACCTCAACATTGTCGAGGTAAATGCGTTTGTTATCCGTGCCGATTTTCAGCCTGGAACTTGCTGTGCCAGCAGGAACATCAATGCTGTGTGTCTGAAATTCTGAGGTTGGTGTGATGTCGTTGCCCAGCTGAGTAAAATCAACCCCATCAGCCGCAAAAAATACCTGCACCTGCGCATTGTCAGATCCGTATGCTGCATAATCAAAGCTCATCGATCCACCGGCAGACATGTCAACCTCCGGTGTAATCACATAACCATTGTATGAGCTTGAACCCAGTTTTACTTCGCCACCGGCAGAAAATACTTTGTAACCGTCCCATCCGGGAACCAGTGTATAATCGTCCATGGATGAAGATAAATCGACACTTGCCGGTGAACCGTGAGCACCATCCGTAAATCCGCTGAAATCTTCGTATAAACAGGGGTCGGTAGATTCCGGCATCACACTTCCGCTGCAGGTCAAAATCACTTCCGCAGCACCGCCACCGTTGTGGGTAATTGCTTCGTCATTGTAATCGCCTGCGGCCAAACCGGATTTCATCCGTACGTACATCGTAGTAGCAGAAAGCACGGAAGATGTGTACTCTATGCTCAGACTTGTTGTAAATCCGGTGCCTGAACTGAGAGAAATTTCATAATCATCAGGGGCAGTAATGGTAATGTAATCCGGGTATCCCGTAAGGTAATCACCACTCAATGCATAAGACTGCTCGCCCGAGGGGCCATTTCCTTCAGTATATGAGAAACCATCCAGGTTTGTGGGCGTTACGTTTAATACAGGAGGAGGCACATCGGTGACATCACCATGACAGGCAACTGTCTCTTCGCTTGCTCCGCCACCGGTAACAGAAATCAACTCGTTATTGTAAGTGCCAATACTGAGGCCGGATAATAACCGCACATATACGGTTGTTGGGTTGAGTGTGCCGGAATCATATGGGACATTGATTTCTGAACTGTACCCACTCCCTGCATTCAATGAAATCTCATAGTTTTCAGGTGCTGACAGTGTAATGTTGTCAGGATAGCCGGTTAAATAGCTTCCGCTAAGCGTAAATGACTGATATTCTGATGGGCCATTCCCTTCAACGTAGGTAAAACCATCAAGCGAAGATGGCGAAACACTCAGCTCCGGGGGTGGAACTTCCTCAACCGCGCCAGTGCATTCAACATCAACCGCTGAAGCGCCCCCGCCTTCATTTGAGATAATCTCAGCACTGTAATCGCCGACAGCCAGGCCGGCTTTCAATCTAACATAAATTGTTGTTGATGACAATGTTTCTGAACTGTATGCAACATCCAGATTTGAAACATATCCACTACCCGCATTTAATGAAACTTCGTAATTTGTGGGGGCAGTGACCGTTATATTTCCGGAGTAACCCGTCAAATTCGCACCACTGAGCGCATAAGATTGCTCTGCTGAAGGACCATTTCCGACGATGTATGAAAATCCGGAAAGGGAAGTGGGAGTTACATATAAAGTAGGATCCGGAGGTAAATCCTCAACCGTTCCGCTACAGGTTACCGTTTCAGTTCCATAATTGCTGCTGACATTTGTAATGTTTTCATTGTTGTAATTGCCAACAGCAAGCCCGGACTTTAACCGGACATAAATGGTTGTTGAGGGCAAAGTATAGCTATCGTAAGTTACAGACAGGCTTGTTGAATAGCTGGCATTATCGAGTGAAATTTCATAATTAGAAGGTGCATTGACAGAAATTGCATTGGGATAATCTGTCAAATAATTGCCGTACAATTGATAGGTTTGATAATCTGACGGGCCTGTACCTGTGACATAGGAAAATCCACTAAGGTTATCCGGGACAACATAAATTTCGGGAGGGGGCATTTCCGTTACACTGCCGCTACATGACACAAATATATCGTCTGCTCCACCACCACTGATTGTGATGCTTTCATTGTAATCTCCCAAAGCCAGACCAGATTTAAGGCGTACATAAATTGTGGTGGCCGGCAAACTTGCACTGCTATACGGGACGGTAAGGGAATTTGAAAATGAAACATCATCAGGCGAAATTTCATAGTTTGCTGGAGCTGCAACTGTAATATCACCCGGATATCCTGTTAGGAGAGATCCGCTTAACTCAAAATATTTTGATGAAGAAGGGCCTTCGCCTTCATAATACAAAAACCCTGTCAACGCCGATGTGTTTGTGTTAAGTTCAGCTCCTTCAACGTAATCGGTAATTTCAAAATCATCAATAATTAACTGAGATCCGGCGTTTGCGAGAACCTTTATTCTGCAATTGTCACTCAGGTTATTTACGGTTAAAGAATAATTTGAAAACGAGGTGCCGGAAAACGTCTGTTCATCCAATTCTGTAAAACTTCCCCCATCCACAGAGATTAAAACCTGGAAATTACCGCCACCTGAATCACCCTCTTTATACTTAAAAGAAACCGTTCCAACCGTATTCACAGCAGGGCTTATTATGGATGCATTGGTGTCTAACTGAAACCTTGCATCGTTTTCACCCTGAATAGCGGTAAGTTCCCATGTATTTCCACTTGAATACGTATAATTGCCCGTGGTATAGTCCGAAGGGCCTTCACTAAAATCCTCGTTCAAAATAACAGCAGAAAATGCGGGAAGAGAAATCACAAGCAGGCTAAGCCCGGCAAGCAAACACTTTTTTACAATATTCATCATGCGCTTAAATCAGATTAGTTTATTGCATATATAATTACCAGACAAATTTTCGGGTTTTAATCTTGTCACCGCTGATAACAGTGACATTGTATAACCCCTCAGCGATGTCATTCGTGTCCAAATTAATATTTATTATTTCAGATGCCTTCTCATGGCGTTTGTTGTAAAGAATGCGACCTGTTATGTCCACAATCCGGATATAACACTCACTGTCCTTTTGCTGGTTAATAACCTCAACAAACAAACCGGATTTTTCTTGCCAGATGTTTATATCAGGGGAGTTTAATTCATCAACACCCCTTACAGCAACAATGTTACTGTAAGCATATGCCTTGTCAAAATCGGTTTGTTTCAGGCGATAATATGATATCCCGTCATACGGTGTATAATCTGTAATCATGTAATTATTTTGAGCATTACTATTGCCGGCGCCTTGGCAGTCAGTAACAAATTCAAATCTTTTCCCATCTGCTGAACGCTCAACCGTAAAATAATCGTTGTTTGTTTCACTGGCTGTCGTCCAGCTTACATCAACATACTCGCCGACCCGAACAGCATCAAAATCTATTAATTCAACAGGCAGGGTTTCATCTTTAAATCCAAGGGTAATGGGGCTAAAGAAAGAAAAAGCATCAGAATTCTGCACACTTCCGTCGGTTGTTGTACCACTGGCATTTTGACTACCCATATCCTTCCAGATATCTACGTCATAATGAGCGATAACCACATTTGCGATATCGGCAATTCCGTAGCGGTCATCTTTCCAGTAACCGGTAACCGTAGGCAATGATGATCCAACAACACTGGTAATGTCCCAGTAATCCTGATTGCTTACGTGGTCCATTGTCGCTTCAATATTTACGATGTCCGTATAGGCAACATTGAAGTATTCACCCACAAATTCATCCGTCACCACAGATGGAGCGGAAATTCCAATCGGGCCCCAGATATTTTCGCCAAGCGGGAAGACAAAAGCATCATCTCCGACTTTTTTAAACGGGCCATCAACCCAGGAACTGTGCGATCCGGGCTCTCCGTTGGTGCCGGCCACATCTGTATGTACCGTAGCATTATCTTCAAGGGTAAACAATTCTGTATCGGTGGTTTTCAATACTCCTGACTTTAGAATCAGTTTACCGCTGGTAGTAATGTCATTGCTCAGCGTAGTTTCCAGGGTAGGAGCAGACATATCAACACCCAATAATTTATTGGTGGAGGCTGTCGTGATTCCATTTCCGGTCACCTGGTTTTCTTTACCAACGTACCAGAAATCTGCTGTTTGATTAAAGCTGCGGTTTGCCTGGGCAAATTGTTGCACGTTGCCGTTGGTCAAATTTGTACCATCATCCAGTCCCTGGGCATGCGTCATGTACAAGGCCGTTCCGGTTTCAGTGGTGATGGTGTTGGTTCCAACGGCACCACCGGGCATGGTGATTGTTAAAGGCGTTGTGCCATCATCCGCCCAGCCAAAATGCATGGATGAACCTGTTTCCAGGGTGATACCCGTGGTTAATCCAGATATCCCGTTAAAAATCCAGTTGTTTGAAGCCAATTTTGCAAAGGTATTGTTGGTGATGTATGTATTGATTCCTGTCATACCCGAAGTTACCCCAATGTCTAATAATTGAGGATCTGCTTCAGTTCCCGAACCGTTAATCACCATGTACATTCTTGTGTTATCGGCAGCAAGTTCATTTGTAAATGTAGCAGCAGAATTTACGGTCACATCGCCTTTGAAATGCACAAAACTTCCGGTTGTTTTTGTCAATGTTGTTGCAGTGTTATTTCCGTTTCTGTGCATGATGAGATTTCCCGTTGAATTAAATTCAAAATCACCGTTGATGTAAGCCTGGTGTTCAAATTCATCGCCGGAATAAGTGGCACTAAAGTTGAAACTGCCTGAATTGATAATTAAATTGCCATTAACAACATAGCCATTTGTTCCTGATCTGTTTGTAATGCCACCACAATAACCTGAACCTGCATTATCAATGGTAAAATCATTATATACCAAATCGATAATACCAATTCCGCCTCCGATCACAGCCCAGTCTTCTATTCCGGCATCTATATCATAAATCAGATATCCAAATTTATACCCTTCTGCATTGTTTGCTATGGCATTGGCAATATTCACAAGGCTGGCAACCGTGGCACTGGCGCCAAAATCCCAATCCAGAATCTTTACAGTTGATCCGGCTTCATAATTTTCGACACCATCCCACATGGGATGCACGTTATCCATATTAGAATGGTCAATGGTTAAGGTTCCACCATCCCTCACAATGAAAGACGCATCACCGGGTAAATCAATATCACCCTGAATTATAAGCTCTCCGCCATTCATCACTTCAATGGATTTTCCGGCTGCAACAAATTCTGCAGCGACAGGTGGTATGTCAACTTCAGTTAAAGATAATGCCCCACCTGAACGTACAACAATATCATTGTAGGTCTTAGATGCATTATCAGAACAAGATACAACATGCTTAACAATAATTCTGGCCGGTGTTGTACCGGCATGTGCAGGGCCATCATCTGAAGGCGTCGTTCCCCAGGAAGATCCATCGAAATACTCCCAATAATCCGTTGTGCCTGTGGGATTATCTGTAGAAAAGCTTCCGTCCGCTGTGCTGCGGTAATCACCTGCATTGTATGTAAATTCTGTGATTTCAATAACCAGTGTTTCACTACCGGTTCCGCAGGCATTGGTGGCACTGATTGTCACGTCGGTTGTTCCGGCCGTTGTCGGCGTACCGGAAATTTCTCCGGAGGATGTGTTAATTGACAAACCATCCGGTAAGTTTGTTGCATCAAAGGACGTGGGCGACTCAGTACCTGTGATGGTATAGCTAAATGCATTTCCTGTTGTTCCACTGGCAGTTAAGCTGCTGGTAATCGACGGTGTCGTAGTGACAGTAGCAACAACTTCAGTACGATCAGATGTACAACCATTACCATCGGTAGCATCCACCCAGTAGGAAGTAGTGGATGAGATTGAAGGGGTGGTAAACGTACTTCCGGCATACAAACTTGACCCTCCGGAAGCCACATCATACCAATTAAGGGTACCTGCACTTGCAGTAGCAGAAAGGTCAACGGTGCCTGAATTACAAACAGAACCCGGCGTTGTGCTCGTAATGGTCGGGAGGGCTAAGCCGGTTCCGGTTGCAGCGCAATTTTCAGTGCCTGTAATACCAGCTCCGCTAACCGGAATGTTTCCGTCATAAACAATGTCCGACACAGGCGTAAACTGCACATAAATTGTTGTGCTGTAAGTACCACCGCCGTGGCCAGAGATTGTCAGCGTACTTGTGAAAGGCCCACCGGATGATGTACTGTATTCAAATCCGGAAAGCGCTCCAACCTGAATGTCATCTGTGGTTAAATTTGTTCCATCCAGGCTAAATGAATGAGGCCCGGCAGTTGATTCCACACATACATCACCAAAGTCAGCCAGGGTTCCCAGGCTAATAGCAGGGCCAGTAGCTGTTGTCTCATCCCCTGATAAAGGAGATGTTGTTAAATAATCTGGTCCTCCTGAACAAGCTGTGTTCTGATACGCAAAAACAAAGAAATAATATTGGGTTGATTCGCTTAACCCGGTAGCAGTAAAGCTTGTTGAGCTTCCTGAGTAAACAACCGTTCCGCCACCGAGCGCATCACCTGCTGAATAACTTGTTGCGTCCTGCGGGTCGGTAGACAGGGTGGAAGATTCACTGCGCACAACCAAATACCCATGCGCTGCAGGTGTGCCTGTTGATGCTGTGAAAGACCCGTCTATGCTGTTGTATGTGGTGTTGTCATTGAGATCAAGTGCGGTGGGTTGATTTGCAGGTTCGGAGCATGGGGTTGCGCTGGTGCCTGTTATTTCGAAGTTATCAACTCTCCATAAACTTGTTGAGCCTCCTCCTGTACCGGAAGATACATGCTGAAAGGCAATATATACTGAACTGCCTGTAATACCGGATAGGTCAACATCCCCTGAAGCAGTCCAAGTTTGTGAATCATCATTAGGATAATTATAAGTTAATTCCGTCCAGGTTGATGACGATGGATCTCCAGAACCAGAGTAATCAGTCGAATAATACAATTTAGTCTCTGGATTGGAAATTCCATCATCAGCGTATTGCTTATATGTTTCGAATGTTAATATTTCGCTGGTGTAATTATCCAAATTTATTGCGGGAGAAATCAACCAATCATCTGCAGCTTCATCGGCATTATAATTATTAATTTCTTCGTAACCTGAACCACATGTCCAGTCTTCACTACTTGCTACACTGTAAATAATCCAATCGCTTGGAGGACATGATTCAAAATCCTCTGAACTAATGATTAGCGGCGTCACCTCTCCATCACAAGTCACACTGACTGCATCTGCTCCTCCGCCGGTAATATCGATGGTTTCTCCATTGTAAGTTCCTACAGCCAGTCCTGCTTTCAATCTGACATAAACGGGAGTTGTAGAACCATCATAAGATGAAAGTGTAATGGCCGTACTTTGGAAACCCGACCCTGAACTGAGGGAAATTTCGTAATTTGTTGGTGGGGTGACTGTCACATCGGAGCCGTCCATACCTGAGCCATCTAAATCAAAACTTTGTTCAGCTGACGGGCCACTGCCTTCTTCGTATGTAAAGCCAGTAAGGGAACTGGTACTGAGGGTGAATGTTGGTGGAAACACCTCTCCATCACAAGTCACGGTCTCATCAGTAGCGCCACCACCTGAAACAGTTATGGTTTCACTATTGTAAGTTCCTGCGGACAGTCCTGCTTTCAATCTGACATAGACGGGAGTTGTAGAACCATCATAAGATGAAAGTGTGATAGCCGTACTTTGGAAACCGGAACCTGAGCTGAGGGAAATCTCATAATTGGTTGGTGGGGTAATTGTTACATCTGTGCCATCCAAATCAGAGCCAGTCAAATCAAAACTTTGTTCCCCTGAAGGACCGTTGCCTTCTTCGTAGGTAAAGCCGGTTAAACTGCTTTCAGAGGTTGTTAGGGTTGGCCCGGAAACTGTGTATGCGGTAACTGAAAACTCATCAATAATTAAATGACCTGCCTGATTATCACTTACGATTCTTATATAAACTTGTGATGCATCATCATTAACATCATAAGTAAACTGTGTAAATGACGTTCCACTAAATGATTGTGTAGCAAGTTCAGTCCAGCTGCTGTTGTCATAACTTCTCTCTACAGAAAAAGTACCCCCTCCTGAATTTAGCTCTCTGTAATAAAAAGAAACTGTTTCAACTGTATTCATAGCGGGTGTTCTAAGACTTGCCCCGCCAGTATCATCATTAATACGAGCAGCTGCACCACTGCCACCATATGAATTAGCAGCGTCTTCTTCAAAAACAGAAACAGTGTACCAATCACCAGTTGTCAAAGTCTGTGTTCCTGTAGTATAAGAACTTGCCAGATCGGAATTAAAATCCTCTGTCCAGGGTTGCCCCCAACTCATCCCACTAAACAAGAAAACAGCAACAAACAAGACAAGTGATTTTTTTAAACGGATTTTACTTTAACAAAACGCAGGTATTCAGTGAGATAAGCTGATATTTTTTCGATTTTGTTGCTACAAATGTTTTTCTAAGTCTGTTTTT
>CAZGPW010000017.1:0-19326 GCA_964527535.1 uncultured Bacteroidales bacterium | reverse complement strand
GGCCTGTCAATTCAGGGTTAATAACTTTGTCAAAGCCGGCATCGTTGTAACCGTCATAAAACAGGTTGATGTTACCGCTGGCAGAAATCAGGCGGTTATCCTCACGCAACCGCTGACGAGTATGGTCAAGATACGAGGTATAAGATTTGTATTGCTCGATGGGATAAATGCATCTGGTGTATTCTTCGAGGGTGTTGAACATGGGATTTATATCCATACCCAATGCGTTCATTTGTTCGTTCCGTGCATTAATAATTTCGGTACACACAGGCCTTATGCTGTCATAAATCTGGTTTCTGTCATATACCACAGGTTCCACATCAACAATATCATAAATCTCCTGTTCTGCAGCCATGGTTATGATTTTTTCAAGCATATCAATATCATCAAAACGCAGGTGCAGGTTTTTCTTTACTTCAAAGCCGGCAGGGACTTCAACGTAATTTTTTGAAAACAGTTTTTTCTCTACTTCAATGCCAAAAATAGGTGCCTATGAAATGAAATCCACATAAACAGCATTTTCCTCAATACCCAAAGCCTCTAATCCTGATCTTACATTATCTATACGCTCAGTTATCTTATCATGGGCTTCCTGCATGTTTTCACCTACCTGCGTGAGGCCAATGACCATTTTATAAGCATCCGGTTTTACATTGATCAGTACAGATGATCTGATTGTCATCACAGAATCAGCGCCCTGACCGTAATCGTAATATTGTGTATTGTTTGCTGCTTGTTGCTGATAGCCTGGTTGATTACCATATCCCGCCATCGCTCCTCCTTAACTGGTTTCTGCTTTGTATTTATTCGAAAGTTTTTGATTATAATACATATTGCCTGCAGCCTGGGCAACTAAAAAACCAGTTATAAATACCAGAATAGTCAGGTAAATTAATTGTTTTTTCATAAGCTTTGTTTTTAATGATTAAATATCAAGTAAAATTACGGGTACTGGTACTTAAAAATTGTAAAACAAAGCCGTTTCAGGGGATATACCAAACTCAGAGAAATTTTTCTTTGCTGCATATCCGAGCATCAAATTAATTGAAAACCTTTTCCACAACAACAACTCAAAGCCAAAACCGATGCCCGTATCATAATAATGATTTTTCGAAGTTGACCATGGATATGGATATGGACAATAATACGTAGAGCATAATTGATTTGGCGGGAATTCCGGTTCAGTGAGATAGCGGTACTGATTGGAATGGTACACAAACAAGTCGATGTATTTGCTGTCGGACAATTTATACATAAAAGTCAGGCTTGCAATGATCTCAAAATCAGTTTCCACATCAATAACACGCGGCATAAAAGCCAATTGCACACTGAACTTATCCAGATAATGCCTGTATGCCATCCACTTCCCAGTAGTTTTTCCATAAGCCAAACCAAGTCCGTGATTGTATTTTTCAATGCCATCTACCTCAGCATTATCTTCAGCCTCCTGGGCAGATAGATTTATACTTAAAAAGCAAATCAACATCAGTAGTGATGGTATAAAACGTTTCATAGGCAATGTAATTTAAAACCGGTAAAACAGGCCACCTTCAACGCTTGGATGAATCCTTTCAAAATTTTCCATGGCGCCGTATCCCAACATCAGATTTGCAGATAAGCGTTCCCAAAACAGTACTTCAAAACCAAAGCCAACACCTATATTCACAAAATTTTTGATTTCTTCATCATCATAATAATAACTCTCATCAGTGTCATAATCATATGCGGACCTACGATAAACATGCTTCTCATACTTCCAGTGATTGGACTGATACAGAAACAGGTTGGTGTGTTTGGTTCCCACGATGTTGTACATAAATGTCAAGCCTGTGCTGAATTGCATATCATCTTTTGATTGCACATAAGGAGAAAAAGTAAGCTGAAACCTGATGTCATTCAAATAATACCGGTACGACAACCCGTATCCTGTTGTAAATCCGGCAGCAGCGCCAATACCGTGTTTCAAATCAACGGTGGCTTCATTGTCTTCTGCTGTGTTTTGATTTGGCTGGTCTTGTGCCTGCAGGTTAAAAGATAAAAATACCATCAGGCTTGTTGTTAGAAACAATGTTGTGAATTTTTTCATAGCGTTTTTTTGAACATTAAATCATTATATAAAAGCACAGAATTTAAACGACCAGAAAAAAGATTTATTTTACAATTACCTTCCTTATTGTATTTGTAAATCCGGATTTGTTGTTGATGCGTAAAAAATACATCCCTGCCTGCCAGTCTTCAACATCAATGTTGGTGTGATTTCCGGAAAGCGATGATTTAAACATTTGCTGGCCGCAAAGATCATACACAACCACCGTGCCTCCTGAAGCATTTACATCATGCAATGTTACCCGGATATATTCATCCGCAGGGACAGGGGAAATCTGTACAGCATCAGGATTCATGTCAACATGAACTTCCTCGGTATAATCCCAGATGTATTCAGCAAATTCAGGCCTGTCAACAAAGGGATTGCGGTTGCCCTGCCAATCGTAAATGGCATTGTTTCGCACTTGTTCTTTCTGGCTTACCGGGTCGTTGTAATGCCACTGCAACAGCATATTCAAGGGTGCAGAATCAAAAACGGGGTATGATGTTCCGTTCAGCATATCATCGGCATTATCGTTATTGGATCCCCAACCTGAAATTTCATCTTTATAGCGTGTGGCCATGTAAAAATAAATACGCGCAAAGTCCCCTTTGTAATCATCTATGGGCTCAAAGACCATATTACCGGCCCATGAGGCATTGGTATTGCCCAATTTACTGCCATTTTGCGAGGTCCAGTTTACATTATCCACTTCCCCGTAAGCAAAATTCCCTCGTTTGTTGTTTACCCATCCATCCGTTGGTACAAGATGCACCAGGTCTGTGTACATGGGGGAGCCATCATTAAACCATGATCCCGGCATTGAGTGTTCGCGGTTATAACAATCGCCTTCGCTGTTGTAATTACCACACTGGTCACTGCCAAAAGTGAACACATAAGGCGGAGTTGTGCCAGGGGTATCGCTGTACATATCCCATACTTCACTGGCATCACCGGGCCGCGGGTCCGTATCCTGGAAAGCTGTCCACAGGTCACTGTAACCCAATACCGTATGACCGTCAATAATATCGTGAAGTGCTTGTTGCAATTGAGCCTCATGCAACCCTTCAGCACTGTCGTAATACCCGTCGGGGACTTGTGCAAATGAGCAAAGGCTTATGAATAATCCTGTGAATAATCCGATGTATTTTTTCAATTTGATCAAGATTTTTAAATTTTACGGCCAATAATTACAATCTTAAATGACAATTTTATTTATTCTTTATAATTATAGGTGTAATTTTTTCTGGCTATTTATTACTGTTTGAGGCTTAATATTAGGTTTATTGGTAAAATTATTCATTATACCATTATTATCTTGTGGAATCCATTTTTTATCTTTTAAAACCGCCTGGCTATGGTCAATAGCTTTTCTTGGGTTAGGAATGATAAAATATTTTGATAATTCATCCCAATCTTTATTTCTGATAGTTACAATCTTTTTTAAATAGAAACTCACCCAAATATCGTTAATTTTATAATTTGATTTTGTTCTACTAAGTTTCTCTGTACTAATTTGTTTATAATTTTCATCTAATTCAAACCCAATGTATGTTCGTCCTAATCTTTTTGCAGAAATTGCAGTCGTTCCTGTTCCTGAAAAAGGGTCTAACACGATATCATTTTCATCTGTTGTTAAAAGAATTAATCTATCAAGCAAATGAATAGGTAATTGGCATGGGTGATGGTCTCTGTTTTTATTATGCTTAATTCTATGAATGTCTGTCCACACATCAGAAATAAGAGGACCAAAAGGATGTAATCCTCCTTTTTTACCTCCGTAATCTTTTAATAAAAAGCCTATTTTTCTATCTCGTTTGTGAGGATGTCTTAATTCATGTATTTTTGCCCCTTTGGGGTTTTTTGTATAGAACAAAATTCCATAATGTGCTGGTTGCAAAGATTTACCCATTGGCGAAGAAGGCGCCTCCCATGAAATCCAATGTTTAAAATGGGCATATTTATTTAGATATGTTGCATAAAAGCTTAGCCATCTAGGGATGTTGTGTAAAAATATTGATCCAGTTGGTTTTGTTACCCTTACCATTTCAAAAATCCACTTTTCACACCATTGCAGATATTGTTGAAATTCAAGATTATCGTTATAACTTGTGTATTTCTTTTTTAAGTTAAATGGTGGATCAGCAAAAGTCATATCTATCGAATTATCAGGAATGTTTTTGAATAATTCCAGGCAATCTCCTTGTGTTATTTTATTAATATAGTTATTAAGCATTATTCTTTAATTGTTTCAATTAAAAATTTTTCAAATCGATTTAATTCTTCTTTATGAAAAGTAAAAACATCTTGGTAATCGTTTACCATACGTTTCAAATCTCCTTTGCGGACGTACCAACCAATACCATCAACAAAGCCTATAAATTTTGCTTTTGGATAGTGTTTTAACAATAGTTTTTTAATTGATAATTCTGTTTTTGATTTATCTCCTTGACCTGAAGAAGTTGTAGCAAGAAATGAACATTCAATAATAACTTTGGGATTATTTTTGTTAGGAATAATAAAGTCCATCGTTCTTTTATTATCAGGAACATTGGATATTAATTCACTCAGATCACCTGTTTCATAAGTTAAATCTATATCTTCAATGATTTGAGCAATTTTAGTTTCAGGGTTATTTTGCTTTTTTCCAGAATAGCTTCCTTTTTCCTTGTACCGAATAAGTGAATCAATCATTTCGGGGATTTCAAATTTCAATTTTGAAATACTCAATTTTTTCATTTCAAACAGGGGAATGGTAGAAGTTAGAAAGGGAATAGACGCTCCTTCGAAAAAAAGATTTATGATACCTTTTTTGAAAAATACATTTTCCTTAATAAACCGTTTAATTGTAGAATCAGACCACTCAGTTATATTGCTAGTATCTGTATCCTTGAGCCATTTTTCCTTATAGACTAATTTGTTTAGCTCAGTATTGTCAACAACTCGTATAATTGTTGTTAGTCGTTTAAGATATTCATTTGAAAAACCGGTTAATGCAAGTAAAGCTCTTAAACCGTGTTCTTTATTTTGAATAAGATCTTCAAAAATCTCTTTTTTTAATCCTTCTGTTTCAACTCTGTTTTTTACAACAAGTAATGTCTCCTTTAATGAATTAACGTATCCTTCATATTTTTCTTCAAATTTTTGATTGAAAAAATAGAATGTATTTTTTTGTATTACCGTATTAAACTTTGTTTCAGCATTTTTAATCATTTCATTGTTTTTTAAATATTAAAATATATTCTTCTTTCATGGTATTTCGCATGCCCTTTATCGGTTTTAATAGTTTTTTTACTAAATTAAGCTTATATTTTTCTGCTGAATCAATTATAGTTTGTTCCAATCGTATTCCTCTTGTTTGATTTGTATTTGATCCAATAATCATGGTAAAAAACTTTTGAGGTTTTAAAACCCTTCCTATCTCATTACAAACCTTATCCATGTCATCAAAATAGATTTCGAGTTTGTTTTTTTTCTGTTTTCCTTTCAATCCTATGAGTCTGGTTTTTAATTCATTTGTATCATACCCTAAATATTCTAATTGGATTTTATCATTCTCAACATAATCAATAGCAAATGAATACGGAGGTGATGTTATCACACTATCAATAGAATTATCATCCAGGTCAATATGTAGCGCATCAGAATTATTCAAAACGGTTGTTTTTCCTATGTCTATGTTATTGATATATTTATTGTTCCTAACATGTTTTACGGTTTCAATGTATCTGTTTAACACTTTCTCAAACAATTCCTCATGAGTCGAACTTGTTAATCTCATAGAATACCCATAAGCATCAAGAAAAGCTAATAAGGCTAGTTTATAAATTTTTTGCTTTTTAATATTTCCAACTTTTGCTAATCGTTTTATAATGTTCCCCTTTTGGAAAAATAAAAATAATTCATGGTGATTAAATTTAATGGTTTTAAGAGTCTCTATATCTATGCTTAATGCACTGTATTTTGTATCAATCATTAATTGACAAAATGGGCTTACATCAATAGCATAGGAATCAATGCCCATTAATGCAGCTTCTACATTAGTTGTACCACTACCTGCCATGGGGTCTAAAACTATTTCATCCGTTTTAACACCTGTAATATTCAAAATCCCCTTGACTAATTGAGGGTGAAATTTACCACGATATGGGAATAAGCTATGTGTTGCGTATCCTGTTGAAAACTGACCACTTTCAAAATATGATTTTGTTTTTGGTGATCTATTTTTATTAAGCTTTTCTAATTTATCAGAATACATCAAAAAATGTTTTGAATATTCACCATTTATTGTTTTTATGTATGCTGATTTTTCTAAAAGTTCCGGTTTGCTTAAAGCATTAAATTCTAAAAATGCCATCTCTAATTCAAACATTTCTGTGACCGAAGGCAATAATTCAGTACCTTTACCAAATAATGATTGAATAACATTTTTAATTTCATAAAAATTTTCCATACATCAAAGATATAAATTACAATTAAAATTCTGACTATTATTTTTAGGGATACTTCTATTAATTTTTAACATCATGACTTTCTGCGTTTTATACATAGACCCAACAGAATTGGCGTGAATTCTGCGGATTTGCCGGCATAATTAGCGTGAAATTTGCGGATAAAACGCATTTGTACAATGTCAGGCATCTGCTGTTTTAACCATCAAAAAAATAAAGAAGTACCTCACCTGTTTTCACTTTTCCAACCATGACCGGCAGGCAATTGCTGCAAAAGCCCGGTTATTTTTTCACCGGTTTTATCAAATAAAGATAGGCCGGAAAATGGTCAGAGTAGCCACCCATCCAGGTATCGCCAACAAAGCTGCGGTAAGGGTATCCTTTAAATCTGCCTTCAGATTGTTGCAAAAACGGTTTCACAAAAATAAAGGCATCGTAAAACTTGTATCCATTGGATGGATCAAGCAATCCCTGGCTCACAATCACCATATCAAAAAGGAACCATTTGTCGCGGTATGCACCGGATCCGACACCATCTTTATACAACTCAGCCATGGGATTGAAAAGTTCTCCTTTTTTCAGTTTGTTCTTTTTGCCTTTGGCTTTTAGGTTATCGGTCATGGAAACATTGTCCGGATTATCATTAAAATCTCCCATTATGATGACCTTGGCATCGGGGTTTTCTGCAAGCAATGAATCAATAATATGCCTGGACACATCTGCTGCTTTCTGCCGTTTAGGGCGGCTTGCCATTTCCCCTCCCCTTCTGGAAGGATAATGTACCACGATAAAATGCATTTTCTCACCATCCAGTTTTCCGCTTATGAGCAGTTGATCACGTGTCCGGTCGCTTGTGTCCTCTTCAAATTTAACCGTGTAGGATGCTGAAGAAGTAACTTCAAAAAAATCTTTCCGGTAAATCAGACCGACATCCACACCACGTTCATCCGGCCCATCATAGTGGACATAATCATAATTGTAAGGCTTTAAATTATCCGTGTTGATAAGATCTTCAATCACAGTAGCATTCTCTATCTCACTAACACCACATATCACAGGTGGTTGTTTTGTCAGGTCTGCCCCTACTTGTTTGATGACTGAGGACAGGTTTTTAAGTTTTGCATGGTATTTTTTTGTGTCGTAATTTTTTGCCCCTTCGGGTGAAAATTCTTCATTGAGGAAAATATCCGGATCGTTGATGGTATCAAACAGGTTTTCCAAATTGTAAAAGGCGATGGTGCTGACTTTGTATTGGGTTTCTTCCTGTGCGAGCAGGCTTCCTGGAAATACCCATAAAACTAAAATCAAGGTGAACAGATGTTTCATAATTATATTTTTAATATTCAAACAAACAATTTAATTCATTACAAACTCCTTGCCATGCTAACAATAATGCCTTCTTTCAAAGCATATGCCGACCGTATCAACTGGTTAACAGAAAACAAATCTATGAGAAATTTTGTAAACACCGAAGCAAGCGGGATCATTTCCACACGCATTGCTTCCATTCCAGGCATGGCCAGCCGTTCTTTTTTATTGTGTGTAATGAGATTATGATGTATCTTCAGGTAGGATTCCATTGGGATGCCAAACCAGCGTGTGTCTTTGTATATTCCCTGCAATCCGGCATCATGAATGTACATGTAGGCAAAGGTATCAAATGAACCTGAGCTTCCCACCATCGTATTCACATCATACTCCTGTGCAACATCTTTTAAAAACCCAAGTTTTTGATGTAAAAAACACTCAATCTGTTTTATTTCTTCAGGTCTCATCGGGTCTGAAGGTTGAAACCAGTTGAGTAAACGGGCAATGCCATAATCCACAGAGGTGCGCCAATACACTTTTTCCATGCTGGCGATTTGAATTTCATTAGAGCCACCACCAATATCAAGCAGCAAGCAAGGCTTTTCATCCATTGGCACAGCTTCACGCACACCCTGGTAGATGTATTCAGCTTCATCATCACCTGTAATAACCACCACATCAAAACCCGTTTGTTTTTTAATGTTTTGTAGAATATCATGTTTATTTTTTGCATTCCGGATGGCCGATGTAGCCAACACCATGTGTTTTTTTACCGGATACTGCTTTATAACTTCACTATAATAGCACAACACTTTCACAAGTCGCCGCTGAGCTTCATCCGGAACATTACCATCAGGAAATCCCTCAGCACCCAGTTTAATGGGTCTCTTTTCACTTCTGATCACATTGATTCTGTGTGTTTCCCATTCAGCAATGCTCAGGTTGCACGTATTGGTTCCTATGTCAATTCCGGCATACATCCTAATAAATTAATTTCGCAAAATTTTCAGATACATGATCATTCATAATTAAATTGTCGCAACACTAGTTGTTATACCTTAACCATTTCCACAACTCTTTGTAATTGACTTTTTTGCCATACATAAGGATACCAATACGGTATATTTTCCCGGAAAGCCACACCATAGCCAAAAAGGTAATGATCAACAATCCCCAGGACAAAACCAGGTCAACAACAGGCACGCCAAACGGGATTCTTACCATCATAACTATTGGGGAGGTGAAAGGAATGATTGAAAACCACCATGCCAGCGAACTTTCAGGGTTATTGATTACGGAAAACATGACAATAAGGCCCAGCACAAGCGGGATGGTGATGGGCAGCATAAATTGTTGCGTATCGGCTTCATTATCCACAGCCGACCCTACAGCCGCAAACAAACCGGCATAAAGTAAATACCCGAAAAGAAAATAGATGACAAAAGAAATGAGCAAAAGCGGAAAATTAATAGCAGAAATGGATGCCAGGGCTTTTTCCACACCTTGTGATAAATCGGATTGCACAGGTTGCTCACCCAATTGTGTTCCGGAACTCACAATTTGCTCTGTTTGTTGGGGCATTTGGCTGAATCCCTCAACGTCTTTCAAAAACAAGGCCTGTGCCCCGGTAAAAAGCAATATTGTTAAGAGAATCCACAGAATAAATTGAGTGAGGCCTACCATGGCCACGCCGATGATTTTGCCCATCATCAGGGTAAAAGGTTTTACCGAAGAAACAATGATTTCCACAATGCGGTTGGATTTTTCCTCTATCACACCACGCATCACCTGGCTTCCATACATAAACACAAACATATAAATCAAAAAGCCGGCAACATAACCGATGATCATAGATATTTCAGTGCTTGTGCTTTTTTGTTCCCCATCATCTCCCAATTTTATTGTATGGATATCAACATTGGTTTTAACGGCTTTTACAATGTTGCGCATTTCATTTTTTGAAATACCCAGCTCCGTTCCCTTAATATGTAGTTTCGCATCTTCAAGGAGTTTTTCCATATCAGCGGCGATCTGAATTTTCACATTCATTGCAGGTTGTTTGTGCGAGTATAATTTTGATACCGCATTGCCTGATTCAATAATAGAAAGGGGAATATACAAAACAGCATAATAATCCCTTTCTTTCATCACAGAAACTGCTGAATCAACAGAATAACCATCAAGATATTCATATTTGATGTACTCCTTATCTTCAAAATGGTTTCTAAAAATAAAACTATCATCAATAACAGCGATGGTTTTAATTTCAGTATCTTCCATCTGGGCCAGCCAGACCGGAACAAACATCATCCCGGCAAACAAGATCGGTCCCAGAATAGTCATAACAATAAAGCTGCGTTTTTTTACCCTGCTAAGGTATTCTCTGCGTAATATGATGAATATTCTGTTCATGGTTTTATGTGCTTATTCAGGTTCAACTTCGGTTCCTTCCACCAATCCGATAAAAATATTGTTCATACTGGGTTTTATTTGTCTGAATGTCAAGACTTCACCTTTATTAATGAAGCTTTTTATCAAATCATTGGTTGTAAAATTATCATTCAGCCTTTTGACACGGACAATGTGATTTCCGTTGATCATTTTTACGCTCTGTATCTCGTAATCCGGTGTCAAAGCAACTTCGGGTCGATTAAAGTCCCCTTTAAATTCAATCTCATAGATATCAGGTGCATATTTGCTGCGAATTTTTTCTATTGGCCCTTCCACCACTATTTTTGCTTCATTGATCAGGGCAATGTGGTCACAGACTTCCTCCACCGATGCCATGTTGTGGGTGGAAAAAATTATGGTTGATCCTCTGTCGCGCAATTCCCTGATCTCATTTTTAATCATGTTGGCATTGATGGGATCAAAACCCGAAAACGGTTCATCAAATATCAGCAATTCCGGTTCATGAAGCACAGTTGTGATAAACTGCACTTTTTGTGCCATCCCTTTTGACAACTCTTCTACCTTTTTATCCCACCATGATTCAATACCAAACTTTTCAAACCAGGCATGCAATCTGCGGGTTGCTTCGCTTCGGCTCAGGCCTTTAAGCTGTGTCAGGTATAAAGATTGTTCACCAACTTTCATTTTTTTGTATAAGCCACGCTCTTCCGGGAGGTAACCAATTCGCTCAATATGCTTCGGACGCAGCGGCTCACCCATAAAATTCACTTTACCCTTATCCGGGGCCATGATTTGATTTATGATACGTATAAATGTAGTTTTTCCGGCACCATTGGGGCCAAGCAATCCATAAATACTGCCTTTCGGCACGTTCACATTCAGCTTATCCAAAGCCAGGTGGTTTGTGAATTGTTTACTCAGGTTTTCTGCACTTAGTATGGATTCCATAACACTTTAAATTTGGCCGTTAAATTAATCATTATACGGGAAAAAACATGTTATAATAATTTATAAAACTCATTTCACAAAACAAATAAGACCGTTGCATGCATCAATAAGACCGTTCATTCCTGCCTTCGTAGAAATTAATAAAAGCCCGGTTAACCACCTTTACACCACCAGGGGTGGGGTAATTTCCTGTAAAATACCAGTCACCTGTATGTTGGGGACAAGCAGCATGCAGCGTATCTATCCGCTGATAAATAATGTCCACCTCTGAATGCACATCAGATGGTGTTAATAAGGCTGCAATTTTTGAAGATATTTGTTCTGGGGTAAATGGTTTATAAATCCTTCTTACATGGTTCACCATGTCTTCTTTTGGCAAATTTTCCTGTGCTTTGCAGTCATCATAAACGTCTTTTATGAGTTGATTTTTGTTGTTTTCTTTAAGCAAAGCGATGGCGGCCTGAAAAGCGACAAAATCACCAAGCCTTGTCATGTCAATACCGTAGCAATCCGGATAACGAATTTGCGGAGCAGAAGACACTATGATTATTCTTTTTGCTTCAAGCCTGTCCAGGATGCGGAGGATGCTTTGTTTCAATGTGGTTCCCCTGACAATGCTATCATCTATGATCACAAGCGTGTCTTTTTTCCGGTTAACCGTGCCGTAAGTGATGTCATAAACATGTTCAACCAGGTTTTTGCGTCCTTCATCCCGGGCAATAAAAGTACGGAGCTTCACATCTTTTATGGCAATTTTCTCAGTACGTGGGCGCTTGGCCAGCAGGGTCGCCATATCATCTTCAGTCATGGGGCTGTCATGATTCCGAAGTGCCTTTATTTTTTCATCAATCAGCATGTTCTCCATGCCTTTGAGCAACCCATAAAAAGCGGTTTCAGCCGTGTTTGGAATATAGGAGAATACCGTATTGTCAAAATCATAATCAATGGCTTCCAGTACCTGATCTACCAAACCGGTTCCCAGTTTTTTTCTTTCTTCATAGATATCTGCATCAGAGCCTCTGCTGAAATATATCCGTTCAAAGGAGCATGACTGCTTTTTCTGTGGTATGCGTATCATGTGATGCTCCGGGGTACCGTCGGCTTTCACAACCAGTGCTGTCCCGGGTTCCAGCTCATGCACGTCCTCTTTTTTCACGTTCATTACAGTTTGTATCACCGGCCGTTCAGAAGCACCCACAACAATTTCATCGTCCATATAATAAAAAGCCGGGCGTATTCCCCAGGGGTCGCGGATTATAAACGAATCTCCATGGCCTACTATTCCTTCTATTACATAGCCTCCGTCCCATCTTTCAGCCGCTTTTTGAAGCACATTTTCTATGTTGAGCTTTTCGGGCATGAGATCAGAAATTTCCCGGTTACCGATGCCCTGATTTTTCATGTCACGGAAGAGGATCTGATTGGCTTCGTCCAGGTGGAGGCCAATCATTTCAAGCATGGTCACGGTATCACTGTAATCTTTAGGGTGCTGTCCGTAATCAATCAGCGTTTGAAACAATTCATCCACATTGGTCAGGTTGAAATTACCAGCCAACATCAGTGAACGACTTTTCCAGTTATTCAGGCGCATTACCGGATGAAGCTGTTTGATTTCATTTTTACCAAAGGTGCCATACCTGAGGTGCCCCATATAAATATCCCCGGCAAACGGCAATTTGTTATAAGCATACGCTGCATCTACTTTTTTCCCGCCCAGCACCTGTGCTTGTTGCTGGTATATTTGGTCAAACACATCTTTTATGGGTGTTTCTGCATTGGAACGAACCCTGTTGATGTAACTATTTCCGGGTGGAATGTTATTTTTTATACTCAAAACACCTGCACCATCTTGCCCACGGTTATGTTGTTTTTCCATCAACAGGTACATTTTTTCGAGGCCGTAATTGTAACTTCCGTATTTTTTGTGATAGTAGGAAAGAGGCTTACGCAATCTGATGAAAGCTATGCCACATTCGTGTTTAATTTGTTCGCTCATTTTTTGGATACTTTGACACAAATGTAAGTGTATTTTTTCAAAAAAGTCGTTTGAAGGACTTATTATCTCTCATTGCAATTCAGCAGGCAATGTTCACAAAGGATATCATCCCCTCTCAACCGTTTAGATACCAGGCTTTCAACACGATTTCGCAAGGGCTTGATATCAATTTTTCTAACCACATCATTGGCAAATGCATACAGCATCATAAACCGAGCTTCTTTTTTATCAATTCCCCTGGTGCGCAGGTAAAACATGGCATTTTCATCCAATTGGCCAATGGTGGCACCATGGGAACATTTTACATCATCGGCGTATATTTCCAATTGGGGTTTTGTCCGCATTTTAGCCGTATCGGTCAGGCAGATGTTATTGTTTGTTTGATAGGCAACCGTGCGTTGAGCATCTCTTTGTACAAGCACGCGTCCGCTGAATGCCCCGCTGGAATTTTCATCAAGAATGGACTTAAAAAAGGCGTTGCTTGTGCAATCCGGTACGGCATGATCAACATGAATAAAATTGTCCATGTGCTGTTTCCTGTCTGATAATGTAAGACCATAGACATTGCTAACAGCATGCTCCCCGTTTAGTTTAGAATAGGTGTTATTCCTGATATTCCCACTGTGAATTGAAAAAGAGAATGATAACAGGTTTGAACCATTCTCCTGATGTGCAGCCATGTGGTTGAACGTATTGTTGCCATCAGGCTGGTTTTGCAGGGTATAAACCTGTAATCCGGCATTTTTTCCGACATACAGTTCTGATGCTAAGTGAGAAACGGTTTTTGCGTTGTTGAGGCTGTGGTCACATAACACAAGCTGCAGGCTTGCGTTTTCACCAACAATGACCAGGTTGCGCTGAAATAATTCTTTCTCATAAAACCCATGTGTAAGGTTTACAATTTGTATTGGCTTCGGTACGTGAACGTTGTCTGGAACATAAACAAACACACCATCGTTTGCCAGCATGGTATTCAGGGCAGCCCAGCCATCACCGCGTTCTTTCAGATACCGGTTGAAATGTTCTGCAATTAACCCGGGGTATTTACTGAATGCGTCCTGCATGCTGCATATTATGACAGATTCCGGAAGTTTGCCGTTTTGGGTTCTGTCATAAAAGTAACCATTAGATAAGAGAACCAGGTCGGTGTCAAGGTCTTCCACTTCGCAACGAAAAAAATCATTGAGATCGGTTTCAACCTGTGGTTTTTGCAGGACAAGCTTGTACTTTTTATCAAATACAGCATCAAAGTCAAGGTAGTGGTACCGTTCATCCTTTTTGTCAGGCAGGCCATGTGTTTTCAGGAATTCAAAAGCTTCCTGTTTTTCTTTCCTTACAGCTTCCGGAAGGGCATCGAATTGCGATTTTTTCAGGTTGAGATAAGCCTCGGTATATTGGTTGATTTTCATGTTTACAAAGGTTTAATCCAATTCATTTTTAATCCAGTCGTAGCCTTTTTCTTCGAGCTCAAGAGCCAGATTTTTATCGCCTGTTTTCACCAGTTTTCCATCGTACAGCACATGCACAACATCCGGCACAATATAGTCCAGAAGGCGTTGGTAATGTGTTATGACAATGGAGGATGTATCTTTTGATTTCAATGCATTGACTCCATTAGCAACAATCCTGAGGGCATCAATATCCAGGCCTGAGTCGGTTTCATCCAAAATGGATAGTTTAGGTTCCAACATGGTCATCTGGAAAATTTCATTTTTCTTTTTCTCCCCACCGGAAAACCCCTCATTCACCGACCGGTTGGTCAGCGAAGTATCCAGTTCAATCAGGGATTTACGCTCACGCATGAATTTTAAAAATTCAGCAGAAGACAGGGCTTTTTTCCCACGGTATTCACGGATTTGATTTACGGCTGTTTTCATGAAATTGGTCATGCTAACGCCCGGGATTTCCACGGGATACTGAAAGCTGAGAAACAGTCCTTTACGAGCCCGTTCTTCAGGTTCCATTTCCAGCAGGTTTTCTCCAAAATATTCAACAGAACCTTTGGTTACATCAAACAAATTCCTGCCGGTGAGAACAGACGCCAACGTGGATTTTCCACTTCCATTGGGGCCCATGATAGCATGTATCTCACCAGGCTTCACTTCGAGGTTAAATCCTTTCAGTATTTTTTTTCCTTCAATTTCTGCGTGTAAATCTTTGATCTTAAGCATGTGCATGTATTTTAATCAACATTCATATTTATGTTTTGTAATCTGCTTATTTTGTGTTCACAGGATGTTTGGATTCCCTTACTGAGTTGTGGTTTGATAAACTGAAAAGCGGCCTGGATTTCTCTAAGCAAATCGGGTTCTTCACGGCCAAAAATCAGCAACACTTGTAAAGCCGTGCTTCGTGTTCCGGGTTTTTTGGCTGCATCCAGGAACGTATGCATGCAAAAATCAAACAATAAACCCGTTTCTTTTTCGGGCATTTCACCGAAAGAGAGATTTCTGAAAAGCTTTAACAATTCCCTGATTTGTCCGTCATGTTTAATAGACGGTAAGGCCATGATTACATCAGGCAAGTGTTTTTTGCATTGTTCAGGGGACTTTTCACGGCATGCTGCCAATGCCCATGCACAACGCCAGGCTGCAGGATTATCGTTTGTAATAGCAAGATCGAAGCACAAATCGTAAAGCTTGTTGTTATGGATGGAAGCAATGGCTTCAGCCTTGTCGAAAAGTTCATTTTCGAAATAGGATTTCAATTGCTGATATGTGCTAATGACATTTTTCATATTACCCGACTGAACCTTCAAGCGTAATTTGCAATAATTTTTGAGCTTCCACGGCAAATTCCATAGGCAGTTTATTGATCACTTCCTTGGCATAACCATTCACAATAAGCCCGATGGCATCTTCTTCGGAAATACCGCGTTGTTTGCAATAAAATATCTGGTCTTCACTTATTTTTGATGTAGTTGCTTCGTGTTCCAGCACAGCAGAATCGTTATCAGAATGAATATACGGAAACGTATGCGCCCCGCATTTATCCCCAAGGAGCAAACTGTCACATTGAGAAAAATTACGTGCATTTTGGGCGTTTTTACCCACTTTTACCAGGCCGCGGTATGAATTATTGCTGTATCCGGCCGAAATGCCTTTGGTAATAATGGTGCTTTTGGTGTTTTTACCGAGGTGTATCATTTTTGTGCCCGTATCTGCCTGCTGATAATTGTTTGTAACAGCCACACTGTAAAATTCCGACACTGAATTGTCCCCTTTCAAAACAGTGGAGGGGTATTTCCAGGTGATGGCTGATCCGGTTTCCACTTGTGTCCAACTGATTTTTGAATTATTGCCCTGGCACAAACCACGCTTGGTGACAAAATTATAAATGCCGCCTTTTCCGTCTTTATTGCCAGGATACCAGTTTTGAACGGTAGAATATTTGACTTCTGCATTGTCTTTGGCAATGATCTCCACAATGGCTGCATGCAACTGGTTTTCATCCCGTTGAGGGGCAGTACAACCTTCGAGGTAAGAGACGTACGAGCCCTCTTCAGCGATGATCAGGGTACGTTCAAATTGCCCGGTATTGGCAGCGTTTATCCTGAAATATGTGGAAAGTTCCATGGGGGCACGTACACCTTTTGGGATATAACAAAATGATCCGTCGCTGAAAACCGCAGAATTCAACGCTGCAAAAAAATTATCCCCTGCCGGAACCACGCTGCTCATGTATTTTTTAACAAGATCAGGGTGTTTTTGTACCGCTTCGCTGAATGCACAAAAAATAATGCCTTTTTCAGCCAGTTTTTCCTGAAACGTCGTTTTAACGGAAGATGAATCCATCACAGCATCTACGGCAATCCCTGTTAATTGTTTTTGTTCTTCCAGCGGAATCCCGAGTTTATTAAAAGTGTCACGTATCTCAGGGTCAATATCATCCAGAGAAGAAGGCGTTTCTTTTTTCTTATATCCGGCATAGTAAACGATTTCCTGATAATCTATTTCAGGGATATTAAGATGTGCCCATTCCGGCATTTTCATCGTTTTCCACTTGCGGTAAGCTTTGAGCCTGAATTCCAGCATCCATTCCGGTTCCTCTTTTATTGCAGATATTGTTCTGACAACATCTTCACTCAGGCCTTTGGGGATAACATCCTGTTCAACATTGGTAGTAAAACCATATTTATATTCATTCTCCGTGAAATCACGGATTACTTTTTTATCTTTTGCTTTGTCATTCATGTTTCAAAGCTGTTTGTATAGTTTATCACTGAAGTTTCGGAGATGCTATCAGGTTGACAATCAGCATATTAAGCCAATGTTGTAAAACATATTAAATCCCAGATAATCAATGGGTTAAATCATTTAAAAAAGTTGCATAATTTGATATAATCGCTTAATTTAGAAGCAATTATTAACAATTTTCACAAAAAGCTCAAATTATGCAACGCAACAAAGTTACAGAAAAAAAATCAGAAATCGAATTTTTATCTGACAATCCCGAAAAATTAACAACAAATTTAGCGGATGTTATATCAAAGTTTCAACTGAAAAAACATTTTGCAATTTTCGACCTCCTGAAATCAAAAGGACTTGCAGTATCAAGTTTGCTAAGTGTTCTTATAATTATGCCGTTTTGGGGTTTTGCCAGCATCCATTCGTTAGTAAAAACAGGCTTGTATCAGTTAGATTTTCAAGGTAAAAAGGACGTTTTATACGATATCAAAAACAATTCGTTAATAAATTGGCGTAAATTATTAAGTCTTCATGCAAAACGTTTTATGTACTTGATTAACAATAACATAAATCTAAAATCCGATAAGGTAACCGCATTTGTCGCCGATGACACCTTAGTAGAAAAAACCGGGAAAAAGATTGAAAAAGTCAGCTATGTACACAATCATACAAGCTCCAGAGAAACATACATTTTGGGTTTCAAGTTGTTAGTGCTTGGATTTTGGGATGGTGAAAGTTTTATTCCGATTGATTTCTCGTTGCATCGCGAAAAAGGCAATCAAAAAGCAGCGGATAAGTTGCGTAGTGCTGTAAAAATGTTCTTTAAAAAAGTTGATAAACAGGATATTAAGCTAAAAAAAGCACAAGATAAATTACACAAAAAAACCTTGCTTTTAGAATCACGACAGATGAAATTTGAGAATAATCTGACAGCAACTAACAAAAAGGCTTATACAAAAAGTAAAGAACAATACGAACTGGCGAAATCTCAACTCGCTGAAAATGAAAGGATACAAGCAAACAATCGTAAAGAATTAGAAAAAAATCAGAAGAACTTACAGCGTTTTTACGACACACGCAAACTCTATGGACTAACCAAAAAAGAGCGCGATGAGCAATATAAAAAAGAAGTAAAGTCTGGTTCGCCGGGCGATACAAGACGCAAGGAAGCCGATCAGGATAAAATAAGTGTAATGCTAAAAATGGTAAGTCGCGCCGTTAAACTGGGTATTGTTCCTGATTATTTTTTGGTTGACAGTTGGTTTTATTGTTTCGCATTACTTGAAAAACTTAGTCGATTAAAACGTGGCGCAATCAAACTAATTTCGATGGTTAAAATTAATAATCAGATATTTACACTATGCGAAAATGATAAACAAATGTCTTTGAAACATATTTTGAAAACAAAAAAACGCACCGCCCATCGTTGTAAAAAATTCAAGTCCGACTATATCAAAGTAAAATGCACTTATAAAGGCGTTCGCGTGAATTTGTTTTTTGTGCGAATGGGCAAATGTGAAAAATGGAAATTGCTTGTTACCACAGATTTAAGTCTTTCGTTTATTCAAATAATGGAACTTTATCAGATACGGTGGTCAATAGAAGTTTTCTTTAAAGAATCAAAACAATACCTTCATTTAGATAAATGTCAGTCGAATTGTTTTGATGCTCAAATTGCCGATATAACTTTGTCGATGATGCAATTCATCATGCTAAGTTACTTTAAAAGGGTTAATTATCAACAAAGCATTGGGGGCTTGTTTAAAGAAATCAGTCATGAATTGGTGATGGATAATTTAGTGAAACGTCTCATGGAAATTTTTTGGGAGTTAATAGAAATACTATGCGATATGTCCGGCATAGATTTTATGGAATTACAAAAAGATGCCATTAATAACGATGCTTTTACAAAAAAATTTATCACCTTGCAGACTCCAC
>CAZGPW010000016.1:0-4423 GCA_964527535.1 uncultured Bacteroidales bacterium | reverse complement strand
GTGGCGTTGGCTATGAAATAAATGGCAGCTCCAATAAATCCCAGTCCATACATGGCGCTGGCAACCTGTGTTTGATGATGATTTCTTTCTTTTTTCATGATTTTATTGTTTGGTTAGCTTGATGTAAATATAAACATTTTGTCTTTAACATGGTATTAGCATGGGCTAAATTTCCTATTTTTACAAAAAATAATATTATGCGGAAATTCATGAGATTCCTGGTGAGGAAAGTACCACGGCCGGTGCTGATACGTTTTTCTTATGTATTCAGGTGGCTGATATTGCCATTTTACATCGGAAATAAATACAAATGTCCGGTGTGTGGTAAGCGTTTCCGCAAGATGTTGCCTTATGGGAACAAAGGCGAAGCAAACCGCTTGTGCCCCCGGTGCCTTTCCCTGGAACGGCATCGCTTGATGTGGCTGTTTTTACAGTCAGAAACCAATTTATTTTCTGAAAAATTGAAAGTGCTGCATGTGGCTCCCGAACAACCCTTTTTGCCGCGTTTTAAAAAATTGAAAAATCTGGAATACACTACCGGCGACCTGTACAGCCCCATCGCTGATGTCAAAATGGACGTGATGGATATGCCGTTTAAAGATAAAACCTTTGATGTGGTTATCTGCAACCATGTGCTGGAGCATGTCACCAACGATATTAAAGCCATGAAAGAAATATTACGGGTGCTGAAACCAGGCGGATGGGCACTGTTGCAGGTGCCAGTAAATGACAACATCGAAAAAACCATTGAAGACCTTAGCATTACAGATCCGAAAGAACGGGAGCGCATATTTGGCCAGTACGACCATGTGCGCTGGCACGGGTTGGATTATGCCGACAGATTGCGATCCGTTGGTTTTCATGTGGATGAAAATCAGTTTTCGGAATCATTCAGCGATGCAGAAAAAGACAAATACCGGCTGCCAAAAAGCGAAACCATTTTTGTGGCCTCAAAAAGCAGGGAAGAGAAATGATTTGAGTATCACCAAACTTACATATCCTGCATAAACATCGGGTCCCAGGGAGGAAGCATGACAGGTTCTTCATCCAAAATTTTCAGAATCCCTTTGTCAATGTGTTTTTTATGCGGTACAATCCTGAAGAGATATTCGTCAAACCATTGATCTGAAAATGTCAGGTACCCATTGTGGCCATAATCTGCGCCCCATGAATTTTCAAACTGCCATTTTGTTGGTTTTTCGTTGTCATCCACATCAACTGCCATAAGTAACATGGCATGTGATGAACCGCTTTCACGCGTGTTGATGCGTTGTGCCTTATCCATACCAAATTCCATCCCGTACAGGGATTCAAAATCATAATTGTCAACCAGCAAGCTTCCGTCATCTTTGCTGAGCTGCTTACCAACATCACAACTGACATACATGGATTCGCTGGCTTTGATGCTTGCCAGGGCAATTTTTTTGAGTTCCTTGTTTGGTAAATTGATGTATTGCCAGTTTTGTCCTTCCATCACATTGCGGTCATACTCAATTTCATACAACTTATGATATTCACGGGTAGGATCGTTCATCAACATAACGTAATTATCCGGATCGTACTTGGGGAAATGTTCCTGGTAAAAACTTACAGGCGTATATGTTTTCGTTTTACCGATGTTCCCCTCTTTATCCACAAACCTGTATTCAAATTCCTGTGGAGGAACGCCCAGGCTCAGAGCAAGAATACGGTAAACATCATGCATCATACCCATTTTTTGTTGCCGGATGCTTTCTTTATCGCTGCCTGAATTTGCCATTTCACGAAGCGTTAAAGCATGTTCCCGTAATTTACGGTTTAATATGCGGCGCAACCAGGATGTGTTGTTTGAATGGTGGGTTTCGGGCATTGCTTTTTGAGGTACCAGTCCGTATTTATCAACCAAATTGGCAAAAGAATTCCATACACCACCATCGCCTACGGGGCTTTTGAGCAGCCATTCCACTTTACGGTCATCCAATGGTTTCCCGGCTGTGGCAATGCAGTTTTCAAGAAACAAATTGGATTTTTCCAGCATATCGTAGAAATACAGGTAATTGGTGGAAAACGTAAACTCACTGAGCTTTTTGTCGTTGATGATTTTTGGCCTGAGGCTGTTTAAGCTGGTAAACATCCAGCACCGCCCGGATTTTTCCTGGCTTGTTATCCCGCTGACATCCACCTTATATTTGAAATGATGGTCAATCTTTCCCGCTTTTTTACGGTTTACAGCCAATTCTTTTACCCCATTGGCAGTGAGCGCATTCATGATGGCTTTGTTGTTGGCATCATTGTTATCAAATCCATTGTGAAGCCCCTGAAGTTCATTTTCTGAAAGTACTTGTTGCGCTATACAAATTATACTTGCGAACAAAATAATAAATCCTGTAGTTACCCATTTAATCAACATAATTTTTCCGTTTGGTTTGTGATCATATTTATTTGTGCCAAAAATAATGAAATATTGAACAATGCCTATCTGTTTCCGGGATTACACACCTAAAATAACGGTTGCCATGGAAAAATATATGACCACACCAATGATATCGGAAACCGATGTAATCAGTGGAGCACTGGCAGTGGCCGGATCCCGGTTAATTTTTGTAAAAACATAAGGTAAAAGTAAGCCAATCAGGCTGCCGGCAATAACAGATAATATCATGGTAAAGGCTACCACAAGGATAATTTCAGGGGCCCTGAAACTGGCAATCAGGGACACACCAGCCGCCATGGTAATGCCCAATAGCAAAGAAACGACAAATTCTTTTCCAAAGAGTTTTATCCAGTCTTTGTTTTTAACGTCCCCCACAGCGATGGACCGTATCATCAAAGTGGCCGTTTGTGATCCGGCATTTCCACTGCTGGCAATCAGAAGGGGAAGAAAAAACAAAAGCGACACATGCGATTGTATGATTCCTTCAAAATGGGTAATGGCAGCCCCTGAAAACACATTCATAAAGACAAGTACCGTGAGCCAAAATATACGTTTTTTGAACAAAAGAGGGATGCTTGCTTTCACGGGGTTTAAAATGGCATCCTGAAAAGAACCGAATTTGTGAAAGTCTTCGGTGGTTTCTTCTTCGGCAACGTCCATTACATCATCAAAGGTAACAATACCCAACAACATGCCTGCTGTATCAATTACCGGAAGGGCTATTCTGTCTTCGTCTTTAAACACTTTAATGGCCAATTCCTGGTCATCGTCGGCACTGAGAGAAACAAACCTGTAATCCATCAGTTCGGAAATTTTTTGATCCGGTTTGGCAAGGATGATTTCACGGATGCGCAAATCATCAATGAGTTTATTATTCTCATCAACAACATAAATGACGTTTAATGTTTCAGAGTCATGACCGTATTTTCTGATGTGCTGCAAGGATTGTTCTATGGTATAATGTGGTTTAACAGCAACAAATTCCGGTGTCATGATACGACCGATGCTTTCTTCGGGGTAACCAAGCAGTTTGGTAGTTATTTTTCGCTCTTTGGGAGAAAGCATTTGTATAAGGCGCTGGCTGATCTCCCCGGTAAGCTCTTCAAAAAACGCAGTACGATCGTCAGGGTCAAGGTCGTTTAGCAAGCTGGCCAGCTTATGCGCATTATTGGCCAACTCGGTGATGATCAACTCCTGCTTTTCGTGTGATATGTTTTGGAATGTATCTTTTGCAAGCTCTTTGGGAAGAAGGCGAAATACAATAACATCATCAGGATCATCTAAATCTTCAATGATCTCGGATACATCAGCAGGCGATAACTCTGCCAGTTCTGTTCGCAGTAATTTCCATTCTTTCGCAGCAATCAGTTCTTCGAAATGGGCAATGGTTTCAGTCATATTTCGTTCCTCCTTACTTTATTACCTGCAAGTTCGAAATATGACCTTACAGGTGGGGTTATTCGTTTAGCTGACTATGATATGGGTCTTCGTTCATATAGTATGATCAAAATTTACGGGCACAAAGTTAAATTTTATTTGCATAAAACGGAATGAAAATGCCGGAAAAACCATATTTATTTTGTATTTTATTCTTTCAATTTAAATAATAGTGCCTGTACCCAAGCATGGCTTAATCTGTCCTGCAAAAAGGGTTCTACTGCAAACTTAGTGGGTAATGGTAATGATTGAATTATTACTGTTGAGTAAAAATCAAGAATTAGAAAAACTAAACGCTCGTCAATCTAAATTATACTGTCAGGGCTAAAGCCCATTCCATCTTTCATGTTCTTAGCACCCGCGACCTGAAGGATGAGGGTAAGCGTGTACTTAACCAGAGCCGGTTAACCCCGGCATTTATGTCGGGGTTTTGAGGCGAAATATAAAACAGAAAGGGCTTTAGCCCTGATATGCTTTTGTGAATTCTGAGGTATATTCATCTTTTGACTGTAAGGCGAAACCAAAAATCATCGGGTGAATACTCCTTCTTAATAAGCAGGGCTAAAGCCCATT
>CAZGPW010000015.1:0-17215 GCA_964527535.1 uncultured Bacteroidales bacterium | reverse complement strand
TTTTCTACTGACATTTTTTGATTTTAAGATTTTAGAATTGGAATTTATCCGTCTTCGCTGAGCTTCGCCGGACAGGTTTTTGGATTTTGTTTTTTGGATCCGTCTCCGTTTCTCTTCGCCGGACAAGTTTTTTGAGCTTTCCGGTTTATCCGGGTTAGGTTTATAACAAAGAATGTCAGAAATTAACAGCTTTTATTTACGGTAAACAATAATATCATCAAGCAAGAATAAAGTAGTTTCCACATTGGTTCCCGAGTATTTGAATCCGATATACACTTCTTCCTGCGCATAATCACTCAAATCCAAATCACTTGCCAATGACCAGTCGTTAGCATAACCGCTGGCAGGCCCATCAGATATGTCAGCAGGAATTTCTGTCCAGGATGAGTTATCGGGCGCATTACCATCATAATCAGTGGATATCATTACTTGCAGCGTACCTCCCTGGTCGTAAGCAGCACGGCTCACAAAGTCCATGGCATACTCTCCATTTTCAAGTTGTATTGCGGGTGAAATCAGCCAGCTTTCTACTGAACTTTCACTGGCATTACGGCCATCAATAATAGCAGAAACGGATTTTTCTGTTGTTTTGCCTTTCCATGATAATGTTCCGGCAGTACTTATGTTATACCATCCCTCAAGGCTTATAAGTTCTCCGTTTACAGCGCCGTTGAAATTTTCGGAAAACACAGTGTCATAGACACCGCAACGAAGCCCGTCCATATTCAGTTCATAATAAGACCGAATATACAATTGCCATTCATCTCTGAACTGGCCAACTATAGCAATCATGGAACCCCTGCCTTCAGGGACACGATAAGAAGCAAAATCAGCATACCCTGAGGTTCTCACTTCCATTTGCTGACCGTCACAATCTTCTATGGTGCGATTTTCAGTGAGAAGATTTTCAGCATCAGCAAAGGCTTTTCCAAGATCATCTTCAATAAACTGCACATTGGTCAATTTCACAAGTTCCCCCTGATAGGCACCTGTCTGAATCTGACCGATTTCCACTTCTTCCGGTGTAATATCACATTCAGTGGCTACCTTTACGATGTTTCTATCCACATGTACCGAATCAAGCTGCAGCATATTTTCATAATCTCCCAGGATCAGCCCGTTTAAATACAATCGGACAGAATCTCCCTCATATATACCACCTGACGACAACAAATGCAGGTTTATTGCTCCTGTTTCATCCTGCACATAGGAAGATTTATAGATGTTTCCTTTCTTATCATCCATGGTGCAAACGCAATACACAGAAAATTCTTCCGAAAATTTATACCCGTCAGGATACATTCCTGATTGCACACTGTCAATGTACATTTGCCTGAGGTCTCCAATGGTTAACACATTACCTGTGGGAATATCCTGGATTTCAGGTTCGTCAAAGTCATCGTGAATGCAACTGCCAAATAATAAAACAGTGGCAATCAAGATCAGGGTTCCGATTTTATATGCTGTATTTTTCACAATAATATAGTTTTTAATATTCAATCAATTCATTTTAGTTAGTTTCTCCACAACGGTCACCATCCAGGTTTACCTCCTCTGTGGTGCGTATCAGCAATTGCCATGCGATGTCTCCTCCGGAATATTGAAACTTTGTAATAATACCGGTGATATCACCATTTCCCTTTGGAAGGCTGTCCCTAGCAAAATCAGCATAGTCACTTGTTCTTACAATGATACTTTGACCGTTACAATTTTCGAGGGTGCGATTTTGTGCAGATGCACCATCAGCATTTGCGTATGTGTTATTTAATTCACTTTCTGCAAATTGCACATCAGTGAGTTTTATCAGTTCACAATCGTATGCCCCTGAAATCACTTCGGGAATGGTAGTAACAGCCGGCTCAATGTCATTATCTCCTTTCTGAATCACGATGTGGGTTTCTATATCAAGGATTTCTTCAAACACAAGCTCAAGTTTGCCGCTGTAATCAACAATGGTTGCTTTGTTCAAATTGATCCTTACGTATTCTCCCGTATGAACAGCTCCGGCAGTGCTTAACCGGTATAGGTTTATGCCGCCGGTGCTATCCTGCACATAGGCTTCCTTGTAAATGTTGCCTTTTGAATCATCCATGGTAACCGTGGCATATAACATATAATCATCGGTAAACTGATAATTTTCTCCACTGTCCTGATAAATCTGATACACATCCTCAATGTTGAGCTTCATGTCTTCGGGAACTGTATTCAAAGGTGGATGATCAAAGTCATCAACACAAGCAAAAACACCGAAAAGCATCAATGTAAACAAGCTTATTATCGAAATATTTCTATTCATTGGATTATAATTTAAAATTAAAAACTAAAATACAGGTTAAGAAAATAGGTCCGTCCATACATATAAAAATATTTTGGCGGAAATTTATCAATATCTGCAATATCGTAACGGTATTGTTCAAAACCGCCGATGATAAAATCGGTTGTGTTCAGAGCGTTGTTTACGCTCAGAGTAAATCCGGCGTAATAATCACCCCATTTAAAGGATTTTCCACCAAAGAAATTCATGGTATAATTGGCCTCTAACATTTTTTGATCAAGCATCTTATCCCATTGGGGATCGTCCACCACAAAATTTTCCATAGCATCTTCTGTTCTTCTGTCCGGGCTAAAATCAAGGAAAATTCTGTCAAAATAATTAACATTTACACCTGCAAACCAATAATTGGGAGAATTGTATTTTATTCCAACGCTTCCTACCACTTCGGGCATATTTCCAATATGATAATCTTTAATGTAAACGGTGCGGTCTTGAGCAATGATCTCGGAATCATTGTCCTGTGCAATGGTAACAGAAGGTCTGGAATTATAAATGTATTGCCCCCATGAACCGGCTGCATTCACTGAAAATGTTGGTGTAATGTCAACATTCAGCCCCATTTCGGTACCATAATGTAACTTGTCCAAATCAGTCATGATATAATTAACAAAGCTATTGAGTTCATCATGATAAAAACTCCGGTTCCAGAGACCGTCTCTGAATGATGTAAAAAAGCCTGTCAGCCGTAAATCCACAGCAGGGGCACTCCACACATAGGAGAGGTCAGATGATAATATTTTTTCGCTTGTCAGGTTATCCACAGTATGATTACGAGTACGTGGTGAAATAAAGGCATCTCTGAAGTAGGGTGCATTTGTCATGTATCCTGCATTAAAAAGCACATAGTGCCTTCCTGTGATTTTATGAGTAAGGCCTGTTTTTATACCATAATCAACAAAATGTTTTTTGGGGGAATCTCCCAGCGACTCGGTTGGAAATTTCCCATTTCTGCGGTTCCCTGTCCGCCAGAATTCAGTGTAAGCCAATTTACCCGATACATAAAAATCTACCCTGTCCACTTGCGGAAATTTAAAATTCAATTGCCCGAACACATCATGGCTGTTTATGTTGGCAATATAATCGTAGCCGATGATATCACCTTCTTTGGCTATATGGTTTGGATTGTCCAAATCGTTATCCGCGAGGCTGGGATCAGCAAAATCGCGCTCAGCAAACTGGTCAATATCCAGCCAGTAATCGCCACCCAAAAGATCAACAACGGTCTGGTAATGATGTCCCTTGTAATACCTAATATTTAATGCTCCTGTAAATGTTGTGTACTCACTAATCTTATTTGTGTAGGTTGAATTGGCAGCGTATTGCCTGATATCGGTACGGCCCTCTTCAATGATATATTTCGAACGCATGCCGGTAACATCATTCCCTATGATACCTTCAGCGTTGTTTACGGCATAAAGGTTTTTCGCGTTGGCCTGGTAAAAACTCTCCCAGTCCAGCTGAGTTACATCTTCACCTCCAGATTGCCACAGTTGTGAATAATACTGAAACATATCGGAATCATCTTCCCAGTAACTTGGCAGTTTTTTATAATAATCCGGCCGGGGGTCTGATGCGTCGTACCAATTCAAGCGGGTAGAACCTCCGCGTCCGAAGGTATAATTAATTCCACTGGTTAGTTTTTGGCTTTCGTCAATATCCCAGTAATGATTGATCAATATTTTAGGTTTGTGATAGTTGCTTATCCTGGAATTTCGTTTTTCGCCTTCCTGATACCCCCAGTACGGATTGTAGAAGTTGCTGCCCGCCAAATCATAAACCTCTTGTGTGCCTACGCCTGTTTTGCCTCTGCGTGAGGGAGCTCCGAAACCAACAAAACCAATGCTGTGTTTATCATTGATTTTACGCTCTGCAGACAATAAATAAGCATAGGCATCATAAAAAGAGCCTTCAACATACCCTTCGTTAGCCCACCGCTTGGAACCTGACAGGGTAACCGCCCAGCCATTATCCATCATGCCGGTGCTGTGGATAAACATGGCTCGATTTGTATAACTTTTGTTAGCCAGCGAATAAGTTACACGGGTTTGTTTCCTGTCTTTGGATGCCCGCATTGTGATGTTGGTCAACCCTGCTAAATTACCAAAACCATAGTCGTTTGCTTTCAATCCAATGGTAATGGTTTTGTTTCTCACAGCGTCATTCAGCCCACCCCAATTGCTCCAGTATGCCGGCCCGTTTTCCATGTTGTTCATTACCATATTGTTAATGGTAACATCAAGATAACGACTGTCGTAACCACGAATATTAAACCTGGCCTGACTGAATACATAGGCAGCTCGTTGTATAAAAATATCACCGGAAGAATGCAACAACCCTGCTATGTTTTGTGATTGTTCTCCTTCCATCAACTCAGATTCAGAAATGGTAAATACTTCTACCTCTCCCTGGAGTTCCTGATCCATTTTAGTGGTATCTTCTTCTGTCTGTCCGAAAACCTGTGATATAGCTAATAACACAAGTAAACCTAATGCGTATTTTTTCATTTACAGGATATTTTATGTACATAATTTAAATCCGGTCTAAAAAGTCTTTACCATGCCACTAATACACGAAAAAGCAAAGCACCACAAGGCTTAAAGCATTTCAATTCAGCACTTTGTGAATCTGGGTGTCTTCGTAACTCTGTGGCATTTTTCATTTTTTTGACTTTTTAACTGGACTCTAATTTAACGCTCAAAATTAATAAAAAAAAGTATGGATTGAGGTTTTTGGATAATAGTTTTTCAACAATATTTATGCATTTTTTTTTATAACTTACAAAAAACCTTGGGACATCCATTTAAACAAGCATTACATATGATACCAAGTTGCGTTCTATCGTGTAATATTCAATATTATTATTTATGATTATTGACAATTACAATAGATTGATTATCTGTATTATACCGATGATGTTCAATCTTCCGGATTATTTAATACCCACCCTTGCGCCTCCCAGACAGACAGGGCAATCAGGGTCAAATTTTTGTGATTTTCAATATCAGATGTACTTTATAGTCCCCAGTAAAAATAATCACGCTAAACAAAAAGTAACTGGAAAAGTTACATGTAAGACAGCCACTCTTTATTACCGCTGTATTATTTTATAAAGCTTATCGGATCTCCGGATTTGCTTATTGAGTTTAAACGAACACCGGGATTGTTTGGGTGCCGTTTCAACAAGCTGGTCATCAACCCGAATCTCGTCAACGGTGTGTTCAATGACACCTGTTGTGGGACCTGTGATCAGGATATTATCTCCTTTTTTAAGCGCTCCTGCCTCAAGCAAAAAATCGGCCACTTGTATTTTATCAAAATAATTCATCCCTTTCCCAAGGTATATCTTTTTTGTTGTGGCTTTGTTGCCGTACTTTTCAGACCACTCCCCCATTTTTTGGCCAAGGTAATAACCATTCCAGAAACCGCGGTTAAACACCATTTTAAGTTTGTCATTCCACTGATAAAGCTTGTTTTCTGACCAGGTTTTATTAAGGTAAGCATGGATAGCAGCATTGTATGTTTCAGTTACCGTTTTTACATATTCCGGCGAGCGGGCCCGCCCTTCAATTTTCAATACCCTGACTCCGGCATCCAGAATCTCATCAAGAAAATCAATGGTTTTCAGGTCTTTTGGAGACATGATGTATTCGTTGTCAATTTCCAGCTTATAACCGGTTTCTTTATCGGTAACCTCGTAAGCCCGCCGGCAGGTTTGATAACATGCGCCCCGGTTGGCGGATTTATTAAATTCATGAAGGCTCAGGTAACATTTTCCGGATATTGCCATGCATAAAGCGCCGTGAATGAATATTTCTATTTTCACCGGCTTGCCGGATGGCCCGGTGATGTTTTCTTTTTTGATGGTTTCGGTAAGGCGTTTCACCTGTGCCAGGTTGAGCTCCCTGGCAGTGACCATCACATCGCAGTAATCAGCAAAAAACCGGACAGCTTCCACATTGGAGATATTCAATTGCGTGCTGGCGTGTACCTCCATATTAATTTTGTGGCAATACCTGATAACCGCCATATCCGAAGCAATAATGGCAGATATGCCTTCCTTTTTTGCTGTATCAACAAGGTTTTGCATTTCTTCAATTTCTTCATCATAAACAACCGTGTTGACAGTAAGGTATGTTTTAACACCGTGTTTAAGGCAGGTAGAAACAATGGCATGTAAATCATCCAGTCCAAAGTTGTGAGATGACCGGGAACGCATGTTGAGCCTTCCCGCACCAAAATACACAGAATCGGCACCACCCTGAATAGCCGCGGTGAGTGATTCGTAAGAACCAACTGGTGCCATGAGGTTTATATCATCTCTGGTCATAACATTGAACAGGATTATTTGTCTTTGGTTTCGGGAACGGAAATATTTCTCGGGTTCTTCACTTTCTGCTTAAGCAAAGCAAAATTCAGCACGTCAAGTATGGTGTCCACATAATGAAAGCGCAATCCTTTTTTGTAGATATCCTTTATTTCCTCAACGTCTTTTTCGTTTTTCTTTGACAGGATGATATCAGTGATACCGCTACGTTTGGCAGCCAGAATTTTTTCTTTGATACCTCCAACGGGCATAACGCGTCCACGCAAAGTGATCTCACCTGTCATTGCAGTTTTATTTTTTATTTTACGTTGTGTAAACGCTGATGCTATAGATGTTGCCATTGTAATACCTGCTGACGGACCGTCTTTGGGAATGGCTCCTTCCGGCACGTGTAAATGTACATTCCAATGATCAAACAATTTAGGGTCAATCCCCAGAGAATCAGAATGTGCTTTGATATACTCAAGTGCAATGGTTGCTGACTCTTTCATCACATCACCCAGATTACCTGTGAGTGTTAATTTTCCATTGCCACGCGACAAACTGGTTTCAATGTACAGGATGTCCCCGCCATATTGTGTCCACGCAAGGCCTGTCACAACACCAGCCAGTTCATTGCCTTCGTAATCTTCTTTGTAATATTTCGGGAAACCAAGGATGTCTTTGATGTGATCGATTTTTATTTTTTTCGGTGCTTTTTCTCCGGTTGCTATTTTTCTGGCTATCCGCCTGATCACTTTGGCAATTTGTTTTTCCAGGTTCCTCACACCGGATTCTTTGGTATAGTATTCAACGATGTATTTCAATGCATTATCATCAAAAGCAACTTGGTTTTCTTTTAACCCGTGTTTTTTCAGTTGCCGGGGAACAAGGTGGCGTTTGGCAATTTCAATTTTTTCTTCGGGGATGTAGCCGCTGATGTAAATTATTTCCATCCGGTCGCGAAGTGCAGGACTAATGGTTGCCATTGTATTTCCCGTGGCAATGAACATGGTGTGTGACAAATTGAAATCCACTTCCAGGTAATTGTCGTAGAAGGTTTCATTTTGTTCCGGATCGAGCACTTCAAGCAAGGCTGACGACGGGTCGCCACGAAAATCATTCCCCACTTTATCGATTTCATCCAGCATGAACACCGGATTGGCGGATTTTGCTTTCTTGATGTTTTGGATAATACGCCCGGGCATAGCACCAATGTATGTTTTACGATGGCCGCGGATTTCAGATTCATCCCGAAGCCCTCCCAGAGACATACGAATGTATTTTCTCTCCAGCGACCGGGCAACGCTTTTCCCCAGGCTTGTTTTTCCAACCCCTGGAGGGCCGATAAGGCAAAGGATAGGCGCTTTCATGTCCCCTTTAAGCTTTAATACGGATAAGTGTTCCAAAATCCGGTCTTTGACTTCATCCAAACCATAGTGGTCTTCATTCAGGACTTTTTCTGCTTTCTTCAGGTCAAAATTATCCTTTGTAAATTCACCAAAGGGCACTTCCAGCATAGTTTTAAGATAATTTAGCTGCACCGAGTATTCACCGGCTGCCGGATTCATAAACTGCAACTTATTGGCTTCTTTATCAAAATGCTCCGCCACTTCTTTGCTCCACTTTTTCTTTTTGGCTTGCTCTTTCAGTTCATTGAGCTCTTTCTCCATGGGGCTTCCACCAAGTTCCTCCTGGATTGTTTTCATTTGCTGCTGCAGAAGAAATTCTTTCTGTTGCTGGGATATCTCCTGTTTGGTTTTTTGTTCAATGTCATTTTTAATACGCAATTGCTCAATTTGTTTTTTAAGCGTTTCCAACAATTTTGTAGCCCGTTCCTTGATATCATCAATTTCAAGCAAATCCTGTTTGTCAGAAAGTTTGATGTCGCTGTTGGAGCAAATAAAATTAATCAGAAAAGTTGAGCGTTGAATGTTTTGGATGGCAAAAGAAACTTCGTGGGGAATGGCTCTGTTCAGTTTTACGATATGAAGGGCTACATCTTTTACCGATGAAACAGTTGCTGTGAATTCCTTGTCTTCTTCATAAGGTAATAATTCGGGCAATGATGTCGTGTTTGCTTTGAAATATGGTTCAGACGATATAATATCAACCAAATCAAATCGCTTTAATCCTTGAATGATAACGGAAATTGTTTTGTCCGGCATCTCAATGATTTTTAGTATTCTTGCCAGTGTCCCTGTTTCATATAAATCCTCCGGGGTAGGGTTATCTATTTCCGAATTGATTTGCGCTGTGCATCCAAGCAACCTTGATCCGTTGTTAACATCATTTATCAGCTGCTTTGATTTTTTCCTGCCTACTGTTAACGGCATGACAACACCGGGAAAAAGCACGGTGTTACGCAATGGTAAAATCGGCAATTCATCAGGTATTTCTGTATCCATTAATGATTGCTCATCTTCATCGGCTACAATGGGGATAACTTCGGCATTTTCCTGGTTGTTGCCAAACATTATATTGTTAAATTTTGTCTCTTTGTTGTTTTTCATGGTTACAAACTTTTCTTTTCAATCGTATTACACCTCAATAACATATTACAAAGACTTATGTTTGATATGTAAGGCTTAAATTTAGTACTTCCGGTAATGTTGTGTATGTTTGTAAATGAATTCCAGCATACGCTTCTCAATACCTGAAAGCATGAGTCCTCGCCTATTCATTACAATTTCGGCCACCTGTAAAGCTTTATTCAATTTATATTCGGTATATCCCCCTGCGCCTCCCCATGAAAATGACGGAATAAAATTGCGCGGAAATCCTGGTCCAAAAAGGTTACAACTGACACCTATGATCGTGCCGGTATTGAACATCGTGTTAATGCCGCATTTGGAATGATCTCCCATCACCAACCCGCAGAATTGCAGCCCTGTTTTTACAAAGCATTCTGCATTGTAGTCCCACATTTTAACTTCCGCATAATTGTTCTTAAGGTTGGAATTATTGGTGTCGGCACCGATGTTGCACCATTCACCGATGACAGCATTGCCGAGAAATCCGTCATGGGCTTTGTTCGAATATGATTGAAACACTACATTGTTCAGCTCTCCTCCGGCTTTTACCCACGGACCTAACACAGTAGGGCCATACACTTTGGCACCCATTTTCAAAACGGCATATTCGTTCATGGCAAAAGGGCCGCGTACAGAACAGGATTCCATTACTTCCGCATCTTTTCCTATGTATATGGGGCCGTTTGTTGTATTTAATACGGAGGCTTCTACCCGTGCACCTGGTTCAACAAAAACAGGATGCTCTCCAATGATGATGTTTGTATTGCTGATGGATGCTGTTGTTTTGTTTTGTGTCAGCAATTTGTAATCAAAGTTGATCATGTTGCCCGCATGGGTAAAAACATCCCAGGGATGATTTATCATCGTAATATTCCCGGGGTATTCTTTTTTCTCAAGTTGGATCCCTGGAAATTTTTCCACATCTTCATTGCCGGCAACACAAGCCAATATTTCACCGTTTTTAACAAGTGTACCGTGTTTTAGATTTTTTACGGCCTGTACAAACGCTTCATCCGGTAAAATACCGGCGTTTATTATCAAATTTTGATCTGCTGTTTTTAATGGAAATTTTTCCTGCAGGTAATGCTCAGTAAGGAAGTAGCATTTCCTGTCGAACAGCTTTTCCCATCGTTCTTTTGTGGTGAGGATGCCTGTTCTGATATCCCCCACAGGACGTGTCCATGTGAGGGGCTTCATTTGTGTGTGATTACCTGCATCGGCAAGAATAATGTTCATCATAACGGGGTGCAAATTTTAAACACTTCAAAGGTAATTATTTAAGTTCTTATATCAATACATCATCATATAATCCGGACAGTTGTTAAGTTGTTTGCATATTCTGTAACTAATAAGTTTGATTTTTAAATTCGACAATCATAGATTTCTTTACATCAAATAACCGTGCAAATCCGTCAGATCCGTGTTATCCGTGTTCTTATTTGGGCGGCACCTTTCAGGTTGGTCTGCGGCCTGTAGCCGTGCACTGCTCAGCGTGTGCTGTCATGCTGTGCACAGGAGCTTCCGTCTCCACTCTCCGTCTCCGCTAAAGCTCCGCCGGATAAACTTACGCCGGACAGGTCCTCTTGTCACTCTGTCCACAGCACAGCACATCCGCCTTGCAGCACATGGGCTGCCGGCCTACGCCCTGCCGCATTTATTATTTGTAAATCCATTAATAAATGTTTCAGTCAAACGTTCCCCCCAAAAAACAAAAAACCCCTTTCACTTTTGCGCGAAAGGAGTTTTACAACTCGTATTATAAAAAACAAATTATTTTTTCTTTTTGTCGTCGTAATGCTTTTTGTAGCGATTGCGGAATTTATCAACACGTCCTGCCGTATCAACCAGTTTCATCTTACCGGTATAAAAAGGATGAGAGGTGTCTGAAATTTCCAGTTTACACAAAGGATATTCTTTGCCGTCAATGGTGATTTTTTCTTTTGTGTTTACAGTTGATTTTGTGATGAACATCTCATCATTTGACATGTCTTTAAATGCCACCATTCTGTAGTTATCGGGATGTATTTCTTTTTTCATAATCCAATTGTTTTTAACGTATTCAAATTCAGGGCTGCAAATTTAAGAATGTTTCGGTGAAACATCAAATATTTTTGCATTCTTTTTGTTATTTTTTTGCTTTCGGCGCTTTTTTATTGGTAAACCGTTCAAATGGTGCATTTCTGTCAAACAAATATCGGTACGTAGCATGTGTTTTAGCTCGTTCGGTGTTATGCATTTGTTTATACAGCTTGTTTACCGTATCGTTATAATCACCAACCCATGACATTTCAAGTTCTTTGATGCCGTGTTGTTTCAATGCTTCAGCCATTTTGATGAACAATGGCCCTATTATGCCTGTACGCTGGTATTCAGGAATAACTCCGCTGATGAGCAGGCGGGCACGTGTCAGAACCCTGGGGTTTCTAAGCCGGCGGATAAATCGCAATTTGTTCCATAAATTCAGTTTTCCATTGAATGGCTTTATTACCTGGTTGATATCAGGAAACGGGACAAGCAGGCCGATGGGTTTTTCGTTGTCATAAGCCAGCCAGATAAAATCTTCAATGATGACATCTTTAGCGTCTTCAAATATTTTTTCAATGTCTTTCTTTTCCAGGGGCGTATAATCTTCATGGAAATCTGACCAAACGGCATTAAAGATATATACGATATCATCAATGTATTTATCGGCATGCTTAATTTCAAGGTGCTTAAACGAATAATTTTTTTTGCGCCCGATAAATTTGGCAAATTTCACCTGCCTCTCATTGAAGGGCTTTGTCAGATCAACATGATAGGAATACTGTTTGTAATAAATTTTAAATCCATATTTCTCAAACAATTCCCGGTAATACGTTTTATGGTATTGCATCCCATACGCCTGATGGGTAAATCCGTCAATTAATAACCCCCAGTACAGGAAATTCTCGCCAAAGGTTATAGGGCCATCCATAGCTTCCATTCCCTGATGGAGCAGCCATTCACGGGCTGTGTCAAAAAGTTTGTTTGCCACATCCTGATCGTTTATGGATTCGAAAAAACCAATGCCGCCTGCATAAGGTTTGTGTTTCATTGCTTTTTCTTTATGAAAAAACGCAGCAATCCTGCCAACAGGGTTATTATCTGCATCAACGGCAACCCACCTGAAAGCAGCGCCGTGTTCAAAAGCCGTGTTATGCGAAGGGTCAAAAATGGATTCAATTTCTGCATCCAGCGGACATACCCAGTGGGGATCATCAGCATAGATTTTTCTGGCGCAGTCATGAAATTGTTTCTTTCTGTATTTATCCTTTAATTCTAAGATTTTTATTGTTTCCATTATGATGTTTGTTAACGACGCAATTTAGCCAATAAACGTAAAATTTCCAGGTATAGCCATACCAGAGTGATCATCAAAGCAAAAGCACTGTACCATTCGTACCGTTTCGGAGCGCCCGCTTCTTCACCTTTTGTAATGTTATCGAAATCTATGATGAGATTAAACGCTGCAATGCCAACAATGACAAGGCTGAACAAGACACCTGTAAATCCGGACCCATTAACCATTGGAATGCCGGAACCACCAAACATCCCGGCGATCCATTGAAACATATACACAACAACAACAGCCCCTGTTGCAATAAGTACACCGCGTCTGAATGCGGGCGTTGCTTTTAACGTGCCCGTTTTGTACAACAACAACATCAGTAAAAATACGGCTACCGTAAGCAAAATAGCCTGAAGCACAATGCCGTCGTAAAAACTGTTGTACATAACAGAAACAGCCCCCAATACAATTCCCTCTGCCAAAGCGTATAAGGGGGCTGTAATGTGCGCTATTTTTGGCATGAAAATGGTAACCAGGGCAAGAATGAAACCAACAATGGCTGATCCGATCAACCCTCCCTGTATCCAGGTTGCTCCTGCCAATGCTGCTTTCCAGGTTATTGATCCGGTAATTAGTATCAACCCGAGCATAAGAAAACTTTTGTTGATGGTCCCTTTAACAGTCATCTCGCCAGAAAGGCCTTGTACATGGCTTTTTTCAAACAGACGTTTGCTGATGGCCGGATTTGATGTTCTCATAAGCATTATTATCTATATCAGATTATAACACAAAAATAAACATTTTATTTTCTAAAATTTATGCCATGGTTGTTGAATTTTTAATCGATTAAAACTATCACTGTGAATTTCATCCAAAAATTAACATTCGTTAACTCAGATTAAGTTATATTTGCCATATAATTCTAATATACCAAATAGAATAAGTATTGAAACGAAACATTATCAATGGATGGTAAACCATAAACATATAAAAAAAAGCATCAATCACAAAAATTTAAGATAACATGAAAAAAATTTCATTGATGATATCATTGTTGTTTTTGGGGATTGGAATTATAAGTGCAGGGCCTGTAACTATATTAATAAAAGGAGGTAAAGTACAACCAAATGGTACAGTGACATACCGTACCGTTTCCATTCAAACATATGCAGATGGGTGTTTGAAAAAGAAAACCTGTAGAGGCAGAGGTCATAACACATGTCCTACTACAGGTATTGTAACAGTGGGAGGTGTTGATTTAGACGTTGATAAAGATATCAACCCTATTATTAAAAAATACCTCGAAAACGGCGAAACAACTGGAAAAGAATACATCAAGAATGTTTGTTTTAAATGGAAACGTGCCAACATTGTGGGGAAAGATAATCTTGAATACAAGCTGGTAATTGAAGAAGCTGAACCATCGGGGCCTGCAAAAATAATGATACGCGGCGGAAAACGTCATGATGATGGTACGGTAACATACAGAAAAGTAAAACTTTCTACGTATCCTGATGGAAAACTTAAAGAAAAAATATGTACAGGGAAGGGGCCAAACAAATGCATAGACATCAATGAGGTTATACCGGATTAAGGAACATGTAGTCTGCTTGTAAACTGTAAAAATAATTTCCTATTTTTGTGTCTTGGTAATTGATTAAAAACATATTAATAAAAATTGATTATGTCCGGACACAGTAAATGGTCAACCATAAAGCGGAAAAAAGGAGCACAGGATGCCAAACGCTCAAAAATATTTTCAAGATTATCCAAAGAGATAACCATCGCTGTTAAAGAAGGTGGTGGTGATGACCCCGAAATGAATGCCAGGTTACGAACAGCTGTGCAAAATGCCAAAGCCCAGAACATGCCCAAAGACAATATTGAAAGGGCCATAAAAAAAGGGGGCTCGGATGATGAAGGGTACCAGGCTGTGAGTTTTGAAGGTTATGGCCCCGGAGGGGTGGCTGTTTTTGTGGATTGCCTGACAGACAACAACAACCGGACAGTAAGCTCGGTACGTGCCATCTTCACAAAGCGTGGCGGAAGCCTTGGAAAACATGGGTCATTGAGTTTTCTTTTTGACCAGAAAGGTGTTTTTACCATACCTAAAAAGGATGTTGACCCGGAAGCTTTCGAACTCGAAATCATTGATGCCGGGGTAGAAGAAATTGAAGAAGAAGACGATGTGCTTATGTTGTATTGCCCGATTGAAGCTTTTGGTGATGTGCAGAGCAAACTGGAAGAAATGAACATTACTCCCGAAAATGCAGAATTGCAACGTATTCCGAATAACACAACGAAAGTAGATGCTGATACAGGCAAAAAAATTCTTGATATGATTGAAGCTTTTGAAGATGATGACGATGTTCAAAATGTGTATCATAATATGGAAATGACTGATGAAATCATGGAAATGGCAAGTAATTAGAAATAATTAACATGAAAAACAAACTTACCTCGGGATTACCCTGCTTTTTGTTGCAGTGGGGGGTACCACAGCCCAGGAGGACATTGAAGACAGAATGGAGTCCATAGATGATAAGTTTGAAAACATGGAGGATAAGTTCGATGATGCTTTTGAGGAGGAAGAAAACCAGCGCATGACATTGCGTTTTGTGGATGCCGTTACCGGAGAATCGATGGACGCTGCCAAATAAACAATCTGTCCCCAATCTGAAGTTGGAAGACCGTAATTTGTAACCAACTCCCACATTTTGTTTTCTCTGTCTTCCGACTTCCGGCTTCGGACTTCCGACTTCCAGCTTCTTTACCCAATAATTTCAACCCACCCAAACGGATCTTCTTCATCGCCGTATTGTATATTGATGAGGGTATTGTACAGTTGAGTGGAAATTTTGCCGGGCTTGCCGTCCGGACAGTAATTATATACCTTACCAGTGTCGAGGTCTTTGATTTCGCCTATGGGAGCAATGATGGCTGCAGTTCCGCAAGCACCCACTTCTTCAAAGCTTTCCAGTTCTTCAACAGGAACAGGGCGGCGTTCTGTTTTTAAGCCCATTTTTTTGGCGAGTTCAATGAGGCTCTTATTGGTAATTGACGGCAATATTGATGGTGATTTTGGTGTAATGTAGGTGTTGTTTTTGATGCCAAAAAAGTTGGCAGCACCAATTTCATCAATGTATTTTTTCTCTTTGGCATCCAGGTACAAGGGGGAACCATATCCCTGATCTTTGACTTTTTGCACACCTCTCAGGGAGGCAGCGTAATTGCCACCCACTTTTAATGTGCCTGTGCCCTGTGGAGCAGCGCGGTCGGTATCGCGCACAATGGCAATTTTTACAGGGTTAAACCCTTCTTTGAAATACGGGCCTACAGGGGTTACAAATACCACAAAGGTATATTCAGTTGCTGGCTTAACACCCACTTCCGATCCCGACCCAAACAAAAGCGGACGGATATACAATGCAGCACCGGTGCCATGTGGAGGGACAAATTCCTTGTTCCGGTTCACTGCCTCCACGATCATTTCTTTGAAAAGCGCTTTAGGAACAGGTTCCATAAGAATCCCTCGGGCAGAATTCTGCATGCGTTTCCAGTTTTCTTCCCAGCGGAACAACCGTATCTTTCCGTCTTTGCCACGATAGGCTTTCATGCCTTCAAAAGCCTCCTGGCCATAGTGCAGGGCAGTGGCGGCAATATGTACATTGAGGTGATCTGATGTGGAGACTTCTGGATTACTCCATTTCCCGTCTTTAAAATAAGCGCGCAGGTTTGCGTTTGTTTTTATGTAGCCGAAAGGCAATTTTGACCAATTAAGTTCTGGCATAACATGAATGTTTTGGTTTCAGTTTTTCAAAATTAATGAAGTTTTTCTGATTTTCATAATTCCTCGTATGCTTCACAGCATAGAAAAAAATCATTCCTTGAATGGTATCTGTCATATTATGTTTATGTTTGCCTTAAACATGTAAAAATTAAATTTGATTCGGATGAAACATTTAATCGTAATGATCGGCTTTGCAGTGACAATAACATCCTGCCAGGCTCAACCAAAAATTAATGAACTTGATGCTTTTGAGAAAATTTCATGGCGTGATATCGAAGGCAATGCCATAAATATGATCGGACATGACTGGATGCTGATAGCAGCTGGAAATCCCGGTGATTATAACATGATGACAGCAAGTTGGGGAAGCATGGGCTGGTTATGGCAAAAACCGGTTATCACTACTTTTGTACGTCCGCAAAGGCATACACACAACTTTACGGAAAGGGAAGATTACTTTACTGTAACATTTTACGAGGAAAAAGACAAGGATATCCTGAAAAAAATGGGAACCGTCTCCGGCCGGAATTTTGATAAAATGGGATATGAAAAGCTTACCCCTGTGCTAACGGAAAATGCATCCATTGCTTTTGAAGAAGCTGTCATTGTGCTTGAGTGCAAGAAATTATATGCATCCAAACTTAAAGGATCGGATTTTGTGCTGGAAGGGGTAGCAGATTCCATGTATCCCGACAAAGATTTTCACACCATGTACGTGGGAGAAATTGTAAATGTCTGGCGTAAAAAAAATGAATAACGGCACTCATCCTCATGATATCCCCGGCTTTATATTTTCAGATATCCTGAATTAGCGGTAAATTAAATTGTCGCACTAATTAAGTACATTATGATATCAAGTTTTTATACCGATATGTGTTCAATTGTGTAATTTCAGTTCACTACCGTTTCTGAAATTACATTGAACATCATCGGTATAATACAGATA
>CAZGPW010000014.1:0-11021 GCA_964527535.1 uncultured Bacteroidales bacterium | reverse complement strand
AGGGCTAAAGCCCATTTATTCTTTCTTTTTAGTTGCTTAACCCCGACCTGAAGGTCAGGGTTAAGCTGTTGCTCAAGAGCCTTTACAGAATAATCCAACGACTGCATATAATAATTTCAAAACATCTCAATTAATCATTTTGAAATGTTATTGGTGAAATATTCCACGAAATTTACAGTAGAACCTATTCATTTAATATTTTGCTCAAGATTACCGCACAACCACTTTCCGGAAATGCGTGCCCGATTCCGTTGTCAGTTTTATCAGGTAAATGCCTGATTGTTGTTTCATGGCAACATCAAAGGTATAGTGATTGTTATCGAGAACCACCTCATCCATTTTCTTTCCGGTAACATCAAAGATTTCGATTTTTTGAATTTTCTCCTGTTCTGATTTGATAGTGATTCTGCCACTGGTGGGATTGGGGTAAATTACAATATCACTAAGCTGGTTGGTGTTGATTGAATTGCCCGGCAAAACTTCAATGGTTTTGGTTAACATATCACCACAATCATTTGAATTATAAGCGTATAAAGTGACTGTGTAAACCCCTGCCTCCTGGTATGTATGCGAAGTATTAAGCTCGTCAGAAGTGTTGCCATCACCAAAATACCAAAAAACAGAATCATTGACATCACCGTTATAGGAAAAATATACCACAGGATCAGCCAACAAATAAACAACGCTGGTAGAGACAGAAAAGCCTGCATCTATAAAGCCTTGGTTACCAACCGTGATTTCAAACGTATCACGACAAATTTCATCGCCAAATAATTCATGATAGAAGGTCACATAATCCTGATTCAGTGTTGGATAGATTTGCGATACGCGGTAGATTCCCCCCTGGATATTCATTTGCACAGTATCGGTTGGATCATCAATATCCAGGCCGGCTGTGTCTATCCAGCGGAATCCTGTCATGGAGTTGTCCGGTCTGAAAATGACACTGCCGTTGCCCAGCAAACATGAATCGGGGGTTATTTCCAATTCATAACCTGGGATGGGAGGTTCATGGATTACCGTATCGTTGATTTCTGACCAGCACCCAAAGTGGCTAACCACCTGGAGGCGGATCTCATGTGCTGTGTCTCCGTTTTCCCAGTGAACCAGCCTGCGGTAGTTCCCTGTTGTATCAGATACCGGCGGCCAGATGCTGTCAACAATACCACCATGCAATTCCCATTCATACACCGGATGATAATCTTCATTGGCTTCAATGTAAGCCGGCTCGCCGAAACAACGCGGCGGAATGATGGTAACCTCTGCCGATGGAATTTCATAACGAATAACTTGGTGTGCCACAGAATCCGATGATGTGGTGCCTTCCACAACCAGGCTGACTGTTACGGTATCGGCTATGTTTATTGTCCCGATTGAGAATGTATATTCTTCAGGCCCATCTCCGGTTAAGAGGATGTCATCCTGGTACCATGCCCTGGATATGACATTTTCTCCAGTGCTTACATCGGTGACGGTTATTTCGTTTCCGCATATTGTGTCATCGTATGAAAATTCCGCTGTTATTTGTGCCAATGATGCCGTTGTCATTAGGCTGTAAATTAAGAAGGTAAGGGTTAAATTTTTCATAATTTAATGAGTTTAGAGATTGTGTAATCACAATTGTAAATATAATATTTTTATATAAAACAGAAAAATTATTGAAAAACATTGACTTATGTATATTTAAAACCACAGTCATGCGCTTTAATTATTGTATTTTAACATTCTGTAAGTTAATAGAGAATGGTTACCAGGAAAGCTACCGCACAACCACTTTCCGGAAATACGTGCCCGATTCCGTTGTCAGTTTTATCAGGTAAATGCCTGATTGTTGTTTCATGGCAACATCAAAGGGATAGTGATTGTTATCGAGAACCATCTCATCCGTTTTCTTTCCGGCAACATCAAAGATTTCGATTTTTTGAATTGGCTCCTGTTCAGATTTAACCGTGATTTTGCCACCGGTGGGATTGGGGTAAATTACAATATCATCAAGCTGCCTGGTGTTGATTGAATTGCCCGGCAAAACTTCAATGGTTTTGGTTAACATATCACCACAATCATTTGAATTGTAAGCGTATAAAGTGACTGTGTAAACCCCTGCCTCCTGGTATGTATGCGAAGGATTAAGCTCATCAGAAGTGTTGCCATCGCCAAAATACCAAAAAACAGAATCATTGGTATTGCCGTTATAGGAAAAATAAACAACCGGATCAGCCATGTAAACAACGCTGTCAGATACAGTAAAGCCTGCATCTGAAAAGCCCAGGTTACCAACGGTAATATCAAAGGTGTCACGGCAAAGATCATAGGGAGATGGCCACCATGGGGACTCGTTTTGGCCTTCATAAACCATTTCCACATCATAATTTCCGGCCGGAATGTTTGTTTGTACGGTATCATAAGGGTCATTCATATCCAGTCCCGCTGTGTCAATCCAATGGAAAGCAATCGGGTAACTGTCAGGAATAAAAACAACACTGCCGTTTCCCATCAAACATGAATCGGGGGTTATTTCCAATTCATAACCAGGTACAGGAGGTTCATGGATTACCGTATCGTTGATTTCTGACCAGCAACCAAACCGGCTTTGAACCTGCAGGCTGATGTCATGCACGGTATCGTCTTCGCTGGTGATTGGCCAGTGTACAAGCAGACGGTAATTTCCTGTTGTATCGGAAATGGGGAGCCAGATGCTGTCAATTATCCCGCCATAAAGTTCCCAGTCATACACAGGATGATAATCTTCATTGGCTTTAATGGAAGCCGGATCTCCAAAACAATTTGGAGGAATGATGGTAACTTCGGCTGAGGGTTTTCTGGCAAAACGGACGATGACCGTATCCATATCGGTACAGCCATAGTTATTTTCTGTCCAAATGAGTGAGAATGTATCCTCATCGGGATTAAGATCGGGATAAAAACTGGTATCTACAGTAACTGTGGCATTGGGATTGGTACTGTCATCCAGAAAAATGCCGGTACTTATATTTACCCAGTTCCCTGTGGATGTAGATGTAGAATACTGAGCATTGAGTTCTCCTGAATAACCACAAAAAACAGTATCAACGCCGGCATTGGCATCAGGAGTTTCAATAAAATGCACTGTCCAGGGGTCAGATGTATCTGAACAAAAGGAGGGAGGCTCATTGTCGGGATGGTTGCTTTCTACCCAATAGAAATCATAATAGCCGTAATAAGTGACTTCTACAGTATCATTGTAAGTTTGATTATAAAAATCCACACCGATGGGGGGAACGGCTATCCAATGGCCGTTAACGCCACCGCCGGTATTTTCGGCACACAGGTTGAATAGTCGCCCGCAAACGGCAGTATCTTCGGGGTCCATCGCCAGTTCGGCTGTGGGTTTCTGCCAAAAAGTAACTATCACAGTATCCATATTTGTACATTCATCGTTGGTTTCCTGCCAGATAAATTCCACGGGACCATACCCTCCACCATAAATTACACAGGTATTTACATCTTCCAAATTATCAAACATACTTCCTGATAAAGGCAACCAACTACCGTCAAACCCTCCTGAAACACCATTAAAGCATGCTTCATTACCACAAACATCAAAATCATTGCCGGCATCAATGTTCGGGATTTCTTTGCACACAATATCATGTGCCACAGAATCCGATGATGTGCTGCCTTCCACAACCAGGCTGACTGTCACGGTATCGGCTATGTTTATTGTTCCGATTGAGAATGTATATTCTTCAGGCCCAGCTCCGGTTAAGAGGATGTCATCCTGGTACCATGCCCGGGAGGTAACCGTTTCCCCCGAACTAATATCCGTGACAGTAATTTCATTGCCGCAGGTGACAGAATCATAAGAAAATTCTGCTGTGATCTGTGCATGGACAAATACAGACATGATGCTAAACATCAAAAACAAAGGGGCATATTTTTTCATGGCGACAATTTTAAGGTAACTACTGTTTTGCTATACAACAGACAACATAGAAAAGCATTACGTTGCCTGTAAATTTGCGTTTATTTATAAAGTTGGTTCTACTGCTGATTTTTGTCAAAAGGCCGGACAGGCAAAAAAACTGGTAATATCTAAAGCTAAAAAGTTATGTATAATGAAGCCGGGAGCCGGGAGTCGGAAGTCAGGAGTTATGAATGTTTCTTCTGCCCCCCAAACTCGGGTCTTCCTGTTGGTGCTTTTCAATAAAAGCTGCATTAAGCTTGTTGAAATCAAGTAAAAGGGACTTTATGCACCGGGACAATTTACCCCCTCTTAATTCTATCAAAATTTTTTGTACCTTTGATTACTTTATGCAAAACCGCTTCGCATACAACAATGGCCTCTGGTCTGATGTGCTGGATACAGGCATTGAGTTTGGTCATTTTTTAGATTTGGACAAAAAATTGAAAGCTGAATCCGTGTTTGTGATAACCGACTGCCGTGTGTTTGCGCATTACGAAAAGTACCTGAGCAAATATCCCCATTGGTGCCTGCCTGAAGGTGAAAAAGCCAAATCTGCAGACGTCCTGTTTCAGGTATATGAGCATTTATTGATGGAAAATATGGACAGAAATACCCTGATACTGGGTGTGGGTGGTGGCGTGGTTACCGATGTAACGGGTTTTGTGGCTTCCACCTGGTTGCGGGGCCTGGATTTTATATTGGTGCCAACAAGTTTGCTGGCCATGACAGATGCTGCCATTGGTGGCAAAAACGGCATCAATTTTAAAGGCGTTAAAAATGTGATAGGTTGCATCAATCAGCCTGCATTGACCTTTACAGACACGGCATTTCTGCATACCCTGCCCCGGGAGCATTATTACAACGGCCTGGCAGAATTGTTGAAAACAGCGTTTGTCCTTGATGAATCCCTGCTCAGCGATATTGAAAACAACGTGGATGCTATCCACCATCGTGATGCAGATATCCTGAGCAGGTTGTTGCACAAAGCGACACAGGCCAAACTGAAAATAGTTGAAGCCGATGAATCCGACAAGGGAATCCGGCATGTGCTGAATTTTGGCCATACCCTGGGCCATGCTGTTGAAATGCACGATATGATTCTGCATGGCTATGCCGTTGCAAAAGGCATGGCTGCAGCGCTGCGTATGTCTGTTGAAAAAGGGTTTTTATCAAAATCAGATTTTGCACGCTGCGAGCATGTGATGAAAGCGTTGCAATTACCGGGTAGCTTCAAAATGCATGATGGATTAATGCGATATATTGAAAAAGACAAAAAGCGCCGGCAGCAGAAAATTGATTTTGTGTTTCTCAGTGCCCCCGGCAAGGCGGTTGTTGAAGCGGTGGATATGAACGAACTAAAAACAATGATGTATGCTTCATGAAATACAACACAGCGAATTAAGAGGGGCAGTTGATTTGCCGGCATCCAAAAGTTATGTACAGCGGTTTCTGGCGGCAGCCCTGTTGTCAAAAGGAGGCGCTTGTTTATCTGCACCCGGCAACGCTTCCGATGTGCTTGCTGCACTGTCGGTGATACAGATGCTTGGAGCCTCTGCCAGGATACAACCCAATGGTGATTTTAGCGTTAAAAAAGGCAAGGGTTTTGATGGCGGGGAGCTGTTTTGTGGGGAATCCGGATTGTGTGCCCGCATGTTTGCACCCATCGCCGGATTGTATGGCAAAGATTTTACCGTCAACGGATACAAAAGCATGCAACGAAGGCGATTATACCCGGATTTTAAACAACTCGAAGCTTTTGGCATGACAGTAAAAAGCGATGACGAAAAAATACCGGTACGTTTTTCAGGCCAATTAACACCTGCTGATGTAACACTGGATGCCAGCCGAACCAGCCAGTTGTTAACGGGTTTGCTGTTAGCATTGCCTTTATGTGACAATGACAGCCACATCAAAGCGGAAAACCTGGTGAGTAAACCATACATTGACTTAACAATCAGCCTGATGCAGGAATTTGGTGTGACGGTGGAAGTGGTTGGTAATGAATACCATATTCCGGGCAACCAACATTACAAACCAATCAAACGAAAAGCTGAAACCGACTGGAGCGCTGCTGCCAATTTTATGGTGGCTGCGGCACTGGCAGGGGAGTGTGAAATCAACAGGCTGAGCATGGATTCTCAGCAGGCCGACAAGGTGATACTGGAGGTGTTTGATGATGCCGGTATTGATTACGATATCACAAAAAACAATTCCATCGTTGTCAGGCAAAGCACACCATCGTCATTTTCCCTTGAACTCACGGATGCTCCGGATTTGTTCCCTGCCCTGTTGCCTCTGGCTTGCCGGGCTAAAGGGCCATGCCGGTTTTCTGACCTCACAAGGCTGCAAAACAAAGAATCAAACCGCCTTGAAGCCCTGGTCAGGGAATACCGGAAACTGGGAGCAGAGTTTGAAATGTTAAACAACGATCAAATGCTGGTACACCCTGCAGAACTATATTACGCCGATGTCAATTCATGGGGCGACCACAGGGTGATTATGAGCCTGGTGATTGCAGGCATAGCCAATGAAGGACTTATGATCCATGATTCCAGCCACGTGGCAAAATCATTTCCCGATTTTTTTGATGCCATGAAATCTTTAAACGCCAAATGTCATGCATACGCACGGTAAACTGTTTCAAATACACATCTGGGGGACCTCCCACAGCAAACAAATGGGCGTAATCGTAGAATCTGTTCCGCCCGGCTTGCCTCTTAATGTTGAAGATTTTACAGAGGATATCAACCGCAGGCAGGCCGGGGACACCGGGACAACCAAACGTACAGAAACAGATACCCCGCAGATAGTGTCGGGGGTGTATAAGGGAAAAACCACAGGTGCACCGGTGCACATACTGTTTGATAACAAACATCAACGGCCGGAAGATTATACAGCGCTGTCATTCCCACGTCCGGGACACGCTGATTTTGCTGCGGACAAAAAATACGGGGGGGGCAACGACCCGCGTGGTGGTGGGTTTTTCAGTGGCAGAATGACCTTGCTGCTGGTTGCTGCCGGTGTGATGGCAAAAAAACTCCTGACAACCCTGCGTTTTGAAAGCCGGATAATGAACATCGGGGGCAGTGAAAGTTATGAAGATATACTGGCGCAGGCGGTTAAAGAAGGAGATTCCCTTGGCGGGGAAGTGGAATGCCGTATTAAAGGTTTGCAACCCGGCGCAGGAGAGCCCTTTTTCAACAGCCTTGAATCGGAAATTGCACGCCTGGTGTTTTCCATTCCCGGTGCCAAAGCCATTGCCTTTGGTGACGGTTTTTGCGCCGATACCATGAAAGGATCGGAATACAACGACCCCATCATCAACGCTGAAGGAAAAACAAAAACCAATCACAATGGCGGCATCAACGGTGGCATCAGCAACGGGAACCCGGTGGTTTTTTCCGTGAAATTCAGGCCACCTGCAAGCATAGCAAAGGAGCAACGCACATATCATCCCGCAAAAGAAAAAATGGAAACCGTGAGCATCAGCGGCAGGCACGATGCCTGTTATGTGTTACGTGTCCCTGTTGTGCTTGAAGCGGTGGCAGCCATCGCCATAGCTGACCTTTGTATGATCAGAAATGCAATAAACCATGAAGATTCCTAACCTGCATGTACAAACATGGCAGGCTTATGGTGTTCCCGTTTCCCTGTCCGTCCTGCAGACCAGCGGAAGAATGCTAACGAAGACAGAATTTGCCATGAAAGTAAGGTGCATATAAAGTTATTTTTTAATTTTATTTTTATGTCTTTGGATTTATTTTGATCTTTGATCTTTGGATTTTAAACTTCCTGCCTTTGGGGAAGCTGTTAAACTTGTAATTATCTGCCAACATATGTCAAAACATAAAACCATAAACACAAATTTCCTGCAGGCAATAGCCGCGTATTTGCACCGCAAACATCCCGATGATCTGCACAGACAGGTAGTGGTGCTTCCGAATATTCGTGCCGGCCTGTACCTCAGGAGATATTTGGGGGAACAGGTGCACAAACCATCATGGGCGCCTTCGGTGATTACTGTCCAGGATTTTTTTCATAAACAGTCCGGATTGCAGCCCGAAGAACCCATTCCGCTTGTCTTCGAACTGTACAAAAGCATCAAGCACATCGCTCCCGGCTTATTTGATAGTTTTGATGCGTTTTACCCGTGGGGGGAAATTATACTGTCGGATTTCAATGACATTGACAAAAACCTTGCTGACCCCGCCCAATTGTTTGCCAACCTTAAAGATTTGAAAGAAATTGATGCCTTGTATGTTGATGTGAATGAAGAGTTGCTTGAACATTTGCATCGTTTCTGGGAACAGTTCAATGTAGAAGCCACCCACCATTCAAAAGACAGCTTTTTGCAGTTGTGGCAGATCATGCCCAAACTGTATCAGCATTACACAGATTCACTAAAAGCGAAAAATACCGGGTACGAAGGCCTGATTACACGCACGGTTGCCGAGAACCTGAATAATGAATTGTTCCCTGACGAGCAACCGCTACATTATTTTGCCGGTTTCAATGTGCTGAGTAAGGCCGAAGAGCAGGTGTTCAGGTATTATAAAAATCAACATCATGCCAAATTTTTCTGGCAGTACGATGAAACGCTTATGAACGACCCGTATCATGAAGCTTTCCGTTTTGTGCGGGACATGCTGAAAAAATTCCCCATGCCGCCTGATTTTGAATATACATCAAAAATCAGGGACAAAAAAACGGTGAATGTATATGCCGTTCCTTCCAATACCGCACAGGTAAAACTGGCATCACAACTGCTCAATGATAACATTAACCCTGAAGATCCTGAATTTGAGCGTACCGGACTGATATTACCCGATGAGGCCCTGTTGCATCCGGTGTTGTATTCCATGCCGGCATCTGTAAAACACCTGAATGTGACCATGGGATATCCCATTTCCTATGCCCCGCAAACCACCATTATCAGGCTAATGTCCCGCCTTCAGGATAATTACTCGGCAGGAAACTATTACCATCAGGATGTGCTCAGGCTGTTGAATCATCCGCTTGTGCAACTTATCGCCCATGAAAATTGCGCCCGGATAAAAAACCACATCCTTGAAAAAAACATGATCCGCGTGCCTGAACAAGATTTAAAAACAGCAGACAATTCCCTGGTAAACCGGATTTTTACACACACTGGTGATGTCATGGCACTGGGGCAATATTTCAGCGATGTGCTTAAAGCCATTTACGAGGGCATGCACGACATGAAAGACGTGGAGTTTGACAAAGAAGTGGTGTATCAGATGTACAGGCACATTAACCGGTTCAACGAATACCTTGTCAAAGACCGCATCCATTTTAAATCCGCGAAAACCTACCTGTGGCTGGTGTCTTCCATGCTGAACAACCTGAATGTGTCGTTTTCCGGTGAACCAATGAAAGGCCTTCAGGTAATGGGCATGCTTGAAACACGGCTGATAGATTTTGACAAACTCGTTGTGTTGTCGATGAACGAAGGCCGGTTTCCGGGGCAAAATTTTAAGAAAAGTTTTATCCCGTACAGCCTGCGCAAAGCGTTTCAGTTGCCAACCATTGAACTTCAGGATGCTGTACATGCCTATTATTTTTACCGCATGATAATGCACCCGGATGAGGTGTATTTGTTGTACAATACAAGTTCCGAAGGTTTTTACACAGGGGAAAAGAGCAGGTACATCCAGCAAATCATGCATGAAACCAACATGCCCGTGAAAGAAATTGCGGTGCTTAACCAAACGGTCACAAAAAAGAAGGAAAAACGCCAGGTGGAAAAGGATGCACAGGTCATGAAAATACTGGCTAAATACAAAGGCACAAATGCCAAAAGGCAATTTTCAGCATCCCAACTCAACCTGTACCTGAAATGTTCTATGGCGTTTTATTATAAATACATCCTGGGCATAAAGGAGCCGGATGAGATGCTGGAGCAAATAGGGCAGCTTGAACTGGGAAATGTATTGCACGATACCATGCAGCAACTTTATGCACCGTATAAAAACAAAGAAGTGAGTGCAGCCGTTGTTGAGAAGATGCTGAATAATACAGGGCACCTCGACAAGCTTGTGAAGGATGCATTTATAACACACATGAAACTGGGTGCAGGCCAAATAAAAGGCATCAATGCCATGGGCGTGGAAGCCGTAAAAATGTATGTAGAAAATGTGTTAAAGGGAGACAAGCAACGGGCGCCTTTTGTTTACATGGGGGGGGAAGTTAACTTTTTCTCAGACTTGATATCTGCACAGGATAAATGGCACTGCAAAGGCGTTATTGACCGGCTGGAAGTTTCCGGCAACCTGATGCGTGTCATTGATTATAAAACGGGAAAGCAGAAAACCACATCGGTGGATAGTATTGATGTTTTGTTTGAACAAGACCGGACAGATATGTTAGATCATGTGTTTCAGGTCTTGTTTTATGCCTGGTTGATGCACAAAAACCAACAGAATACCGGACATGATTATGCTTTGTTTCCCATGGTGATGTATATGCGGCAGGGGAATAAATACGATGGCGTGATGAAAGGCGGTATAGATGATTACAGGCAGCTGATGCCGGATTTTGAGACACACCTGCAACAGTTGGTGGAGCAGATAGCAGACAAAACCGTGCCTTTTACCATGACGGTAAGGGAAAAAACATGTGAAAACTGCCCGTACCGTCAGATTTGTTATTGAAGACAAACGCAGAACTGAAGGCATGGCGGTTCTGATTTATTTTTTCCATTTCACACCGCTTTATTTTTCCATTGTCTTTGCTATATTTGAGTTTTTATTAAGGTATAATGAGAAATGTGAAAGTATGTGTAAAAGATCGAAAATGGATAAGGTATCTTTATATACGAGTTGTGTTTAATTATGAAAGAGTCCAATCTTACATGTAAGACTGGGCTAATGGATTAAAGAAAATTACAAAGAAAAAGTAAAGTTACATAAATTTTTACCTTTAGATATCCATGGTTTTCCACTATGTTTGCAGTAGAACCTAAAACAATATGGATCAACACAGCTATTACACTAAAACGGCGGATAAGACGCTTGAAGAATTAGACAGCAAGAGAAAAGGATTGAGTGCCAAAGAGCAT
>CAZGPW010000013.1:0-17335 GCA_964527535.1 uncultured Bacteroidales bacterium | reverse complement strand
TTCAATCTCTTAAAAATGTCAATTAAATCAATAATAATATTGAATATTGTAAACTTGCCTGGCGCCAGACAGGTTTGAACGCAACTTGGTATTAGATATTCATGGTTTTCCAATAAGTTTGCAGTAGAACCACCAATAAAAAACCTTTGGCTAATCAATTATTGGATTTTTAACGTTAGAACATTACCCGGGTTTCACTAATAGTCAGGCTTTTTAATGGAAAGATTGACAGTAAAACCATTTATAACCATAAAAAAAATACCAGCAGAGTATCTTGTGGATGCAGTAACAAATCGACACAATCGCAAGGCATTTAAAAATAAAATTTTATTTTTGTTTGGTATAATTTTGGATTAAAATAACAAACAAAACATGATTTTGATGAAAAATATAAAAAAAACCTTGTTGATGGTATTTACCGGAATGCTAATAACATGCTCCGTTTACCCCCAGGAAAATAAGGACATTACCACCTACTACAATGAGATGTTCACCATAGAAAAAAACATGCACAATGAAAAGGCATATTTACTGGTAAGCGTAAATGACCTGACCGGCAACAGCAATGTGGCATCGCTTATAAACAACAATAAAAAATACCTGGATTATTTGCTGACACACTTTTCCGGTTACACACAACACAAAGATTTATATGAGATAGACAGCGAGAACAAGCTTCAGGATGCGTTCATTGAATACCTGAAAAACAACGAAAATTTCAACAAATTAATGCAGGATTTTGTGTCCAACACAGTCAATACAAAAAGGCACATAACCGATACGGTCACCATGGATGAAATGCTTGATGTTGCTGTCAAGTTTTTTTACATCAAGGGTATTACGAAAGAAGGATATTACAATGCCCAGATTTGCATAGGCATAAACGGGATTAAAGAAACTTTAGAGGACAGAATCCCCCAACTGGAAGCCTTTTGTTTTTCCGTGATTTTTTCCAATTTCCAGTCTGATGAAAACATTGTGTATGATGAATTGGTAAACGGGGTAACAGACGTTTATAACCTTAACCTTGGAGTTGATGAAGACGAAAAGTTGCTCAGGGCTCAGGGTGCCATGTACATGTATATGCGTCACAACGAAAAGTTGGAAAACCTGCTGTTTACTGAATATAATAAAAGAAAACAAGAATTGCCTTTTATACTTGAAAAAGAAGAATAGTTTTTTTGCCTGTAAAATAATATTTCCGGCACTACCATCATAAAAATACCGGAACAACATTCAGACTGCTATTTTTCCATATAATGTTTAAAGAATAGCCGTTTGTTTATCTAATCTGAAGTCTGAAGTCGGAAGAAATATTCATAACTTCCGACTTCCGACGCCATTATAAAAAACAATGCCACTATAATTTAGATTCTGTGATATCCAGAATTTCTTTTTCGAGTTTTATGGCTTTACCTTCAATGCCAGCGGCTTCTTTCAGCACTTTATTAACAAAGGCTTTGTCTTCAAACCCACCTGTATTAATGCGTACATTGAGATGAGCACCACGGGCACCGGCGACAGCAGCAATGGCACCAACGGCAGCATCCGACACCGAATTGGGATTGCCAATATCAGCCATGGCTTTCATCACTTCCATGCTTTCGTAGCACACTTTCATGGTTTTCAGTGGCACTTCAATGGCATAGCGTGTGGCCTCAGCGATGGCTTCTTTTCGGGCTGCCTTATCCTCTTCGGTCTTTTTGGGCATCCCAAACGCATCCATAATCTTATTGAACGCATTGGTATCCTCATCCACAAGGTGCAGCAGTTCATCGTGGTAATGTTTGCCTTTTTCTGCCCACTTGCTAAATTCTTCCCAGCGCTCGTCCCATCCACGCTTGTGGGATGAAAGGTTGGCTACCATGGTACCCAGCGCAGCACCGAGTGATCCCATGTATGCAGAAATAGATCCGCCACCCGGAGCCGGTGATTCAGAGGCAGTTTCCCACATAAAATCCGACAGGTTCATATCCACCAGTTTTTTGGTGTCATCATCTTTTTGCATGGCATATTCTATGATCTTGTCATCAGGTTTGAACTCGTACAAGTCGTCAAGCCCCATGGATTTTACAGCAATTTTTATCAATTCCTTATCCGAAACCCCAAGTGAACGTTCTTGCTTACGCAGAAAATACCGTCCGGCGTCGAGCATGGCTTCAAGGGGAACAAGCCCAACAAGCTCCGAACCGGTCACCCGGATGCCTCTTGCTCTGGCTTTTTCACAAACTTCATCAAAAGCTTCATGTACCGACGTAATCTTAATGTTCGTAAGGTTCATTGATATTTGAGCTATGCCATATTCTTCAATAAACCATCCAATGCCTTTTACCGCTTTAAGCGTACCGGGGATCCACACCTGGTTTCCTTTTTCATCTTTCACCAGCGGACCGGTAAGGGGGTTCCCTTTGCGCTTTTTACGGCCTTTTTCACGCACATCAAAAGCCACTGCATTGGCACGCCTTGTTGAAGTGGTATTCAGATTGACATTAAACGCCACAAGAAAATCGCGGGCACCAACGGCGGTAACACCTGTTTTTGCTACTGAATCGGTAAATTCAGCCGGCCCAAAGTCGGGTTTCCATTTTTCAGTTGTTATGCGATCCGGCAAAGCCTCGTATTCTCCCGCACGACAATTGGCCAGGTTTTTACGTTCATCGCTGTAAGCAGCGTATTCATAACTATACACAGGAATGCCCAGCTCCTCTCCTACTTTTTTGCCCAGTTTCCTGGCGTATTCCACCGTTTCTTCCATGGTAACGCCTTTAACAGGCACCAATGGACAAACATCAGTAGCCCCAAAACGCGGGTGAGCGCCACTGTGCTTACGCATATCAATGAGTTCAGATGCTTTTTTTATCCCGTTTACAGCCGCCTCCATAACCGGTTCAGGTTCTCCTACAAAAGTTACCACTGTCCGGTTTGTAGCCTGTCCGGGGTCAACATCAAGCAATGAAATACCTTCAACCGATTCGATGGCATCTGTTATTTGTTTAATCACGGACATGTCAGATCCTTCACTGAAGTTGGGAACACATTCGATTAGTTTTTTCATAATGTCTTGTATTTTTAGTTTCTAATAAATTAAATATTTTTTATAATAGATCACAGTTAAAAACAGTTACCATTAGTTAATATCGGTTATTAACATTTATTATTTTTACTGTGAATGGTTGCATTATTTACTATGAACCAAACACTTTTTTCAAAATATCGGTCACCCGTTTTTCAGGGTTTTCCCTGATTTGTTTCTCTTCTTTAGCTATTAACACAAACAGGCCATCAATTGTTTTTTCAGTAACGTATTGATTTAAATCCGGATTTATTTTGGGATCACCAGACATTACCCGTACCCTGTTGTATGTTTTTATCAGAGGTTCCCAGTGTTTGGTAAGCTGCACCCGGGAAGTAACTTTCTCGATTTCGGGATAACAAACAGTTTCAAGTTCATCCCTGGTTTTACGCTCAAAATACCGGGTAGCCGCATCTTCTTCTCCCTTTAAAATGTTGCGGGCATCCTTAATTGTCATTTCTTTAAGGGCTTTCATAAAAATAGGTTTTACTTCCGTTGAAGCATTCTCAGCAGCCATGTTCAAAGTTTTCTCAAATTCTTCAACCTGCTTTTTCATACCAAAATCTATGGCAGCATCCCGCACTTTGTGAGCCTCCATGGGAAAAGGCACCTTGATTTTTTGATTGTGGTAAAATCCGTTTGTCTTCGATGCCTCCATTACAGAATTCTTAATGCCAATTTCCAAAGCTTCTGTCAATCCTTCACGTATTTCTGTTTCTGAAAGCCCCGATGTCGTTCCGTAGGAATCCGGCAATTGGTCCAGTACTTCACATGATGTGAATAAAAGGGCAAGCACGCCCGCAGAAATAATTATTTTCATGTTCAATTTTATGTTATTTTTGTACAGCATTATAGTGGATATAAATGTATAAAATTTCTTAATCAGTGCAAAGGTACAAGATAATTTTCATAATACTGCTGTCCTTTTTTGGTTGGAAAAGCCTCCATGCTCAATCAGAATGGGAATTGCAGAAAGAAACTGAAAACATACAGGTGTATTTTAAGCAATCCGATGAAGAAACCTATTGCATTAAAGTTGTTACCACGTTTCCAGTCCCTCATGAAGTGTTGATTGATGAGCTTTATGAAAACATAGCCGATTACCCGGAATGGATATACAGATGCGAGGAAGCCAAATGGATCGAGAAAAATGGGGACAACAAAATATTATATACCGTTTCAAAAATCCCCTGGCCATTTCCCGACAGGGATGTGGTAACCAAAATGCAAAAACCTGAAATTGCAGGAAAAAAAATTATCCTGCACAGCTACTCTGTCCCTGATTACATTCCTGAAAAAGAAAATTATCAAAGGCAAGAGTTTTCAGAAGTTTATTGGTATCTGATTCCTGATGGGAACCGGGTAAAAGCTCAATATTTTTTAACCATAAAAATCACCCAGGCCATTCCGGATTTTATTTTAAAGATGATTGCATGCAAAGGCCCGTACGAAAGTTTTGAAAACCTTCATGGGAGGTTATCTGAAAAGTAACTGCTCTGGTACTATAGCGATGGAGTGATGGTTTTGTTTTGAGATTCTTTTCTTTTGGGCGTGCCCCTTATTTTTTTCCAACCTTCAGGGTTGTGTTGATTTTATCAGTATCAATAAGGTGATATGATTATAAGTTAAAACAAATCAACCCAAAAGGTTGATAAAAAAATAAGGGTCGGTCTGCGGTTTTTAGCCGCTTTGTGTAGCCTTTTGCCTGCAATGCTGTAACAGGAGCTCTGTTCCGCCGCTCTGTCACAGCAGCAGTCAACAAAGTCTGCACTGCAGCGGGCTAACCACCTGCGCCCTCACGCGTGAGCGTTTACATGGAGTGAGAAGGTAAATACCCACATTTTATTGGTTACTCAAAAAATACATTACACCTAGCACAACTTTTTTTAGATTCATGCGTATAATAGATTAAATCTCTGTATTATGAACCAAAAGAAAGTAGTAATAATAACAGGCGCTTCATCCGGTATAGGACTGGCACTTTCCAGGGAATATGCAGGTAAAGATTTCGCTGTAGTAATGGCTGCCAGAAGCAAAGACAAGCTTGAAAAATATGCAATTGAATTATCTGATAAAACACATGTTTTAGCGGTAACAACGGATGTCACAAAACAGGAAGACTGTAAACGTCTCATCGAAAAAACCATTGAAAAATTTGGCCGTATTGATATTCTTATCAACAATGCAGGTATTTCCATGCGTGCCTTGTTTGATGATATGGACCTCAGGGTAATGCGCCACCTGATGGATGTCAACTTTTGGGGAACGGTATATTGCACACAATATGCTTTGCCATGGCTTGTTAAAACAAAAGGATCTGTTGTTGGTGTTACATCGGTAGCCGGAATTCATGGCTTGCCTGCCCGTTCGGGATACAGCGCTTCCAAATTTGCTATGCAGGGATTTCTCGAAGCTGTGCGCATTGAAAATTTACACAAAAACCTTCATGTACTGATTATTGCCCCCGGGTTTACAGCCAGCAACGTAAGAAAATCAGCACTTACTGCGGATGGCTCCCCACAGGGAAAATCCCCACGTGACGAAAGCAAAATGATGTCCCCTGCAAAAGTAGCCCGTAAAATTCACAAGGCCATCCGGCATCGCCGGCGGTTTATAGTATTGACAACTGAAGGGGTTACCGTTAATCTTGTCAAGAAATTCTGGCCTGCGTTCCTTGACAATGCCTTTTTCAAAGCCATGAAAAACGAACCGGATTCGCCGTTAAAATAGCAATAACATTCCGGCACGGTATTATAGTTTTTCATAAAACATTGTGTTTCTAATCAGCAGCCTTAATAAATGATATAAGATCAAGGGGTTAGGGGTTGGGTTTTAGTTTTTGCATGAACTAAAACCCAACCCCTAACCCCTAAATCCTTTTTTTCCCAGGGGCGAGTACTGATACCTTACAAGATTTTATGTTTTATGATTACTTTTACACCATGGTTAATCTCAAAAACACAGCAACGAAAATAAAGGATTACGCTTCACTGGTAAAATTCAGTCATAGTATTTTTGCTTTGCCATTTGCTCTGACCGGGTATTTTTTGGCTGTCTTTCATTACAACTATCCTTTTGAGTGGAAAGATGTTATTTTTGTGATTATTTGTATGGTACTGGCACGCAACACGGCCATGGGTTTCAACCGGTATGCCGATGCACGAATTGACAAAGCCAATCCACGGACAGCTTCCCGCGAGATTCCGTCAGGGGTTATAAAACCTGCTAATGCATTGTTTTTTATTATAATAAACATGGTCTTGTTTATCGGCGTCACATGGTTCATTAACAAGCTGGTGTTTTTTTTGTCTCCCTTTGCATTGTTGATCATCACCGGGTATTCCTACACCAAACGATTCACAGGATTATCCCATTTCATCCTTGGGCTTTCATTGGCCATTGCACCTACAGCGGCTTTTCTGGTGGCAAGTGCACATTTTGCACTGCTCCCCATTCTGCTTTCCGGAATGGTGCTTTTTTGGACAGCAGGTTTCGATATTCTCTATGCACTGCAGGATGAAAAATTTGATAAAGACAATAAACTTTTCAGCCTCCCCGTCCTTGTGGGAAGAAAAAAGGCACTTATTATCTCTGCAATAACACATTTTATATGCTTCATTTTTTTGGTTTGCTTCGGTATCGTATTTCAGGGCAATTGGGTATTTTGGCTTGGTGCATCTCTGTTCACTGCCCTGCTCGTTTATCAGCATTGCATTGTAACGCCCGGTGATATATCACGAATAAACCTGGCTTTTGGTACATTGAACGGCATTGCCAGCATTGTGTTTGCACTTTTCACCATCTTGTCAATGCTGTAATTTTTTGAGATTTATTTTTCAGAATAAATAATTTAAAAAAGCTGACGGCGTTATTAAGCTAAGCATTATTTTTGCGCTGTTTATAATATGAAAATAGCACCCTTCATTATTGCATGCCTTACAGGCCTTGTTTTTCAAACAATGCTAAGTGCACAGGTGCCCCGCAGTGATAGTTGTGGCAAGACAGAAAACAACAAAGCACAAAAATATTTTGACAAAGCTATTGAGGTGTATTATGAAGACCGTGCTCAAACAAAACGCTCCCTTATTAAAGCCATAGAAGAAGACCCGGATTACGCTGACGCATATTACGTACTCGCTGATATCGCTTACCGGGAATATCAAAATGCCAGGCTTCCAAAAAATAAAAAACAACTTAGGTCGAAAGCACTGAATTACATGATCAAAGTAGTAAATATTTGTCCCGGGTACGATGAATACAGATTAAATTATATGATCGGTGAAATTTTTTACCTGGGTAAAAAAGATAAAAACGCGCTTAAATACCTTGAATATTACCTGGAACACGGAAACAAAGAAGACCCGGAATATTCAGCAGCAGAAAGCATTGTCGAAGAACTACAAATGATTCGCAATCTAATGCAAGATACTGTGCCATTTAACCCCGAACCTGTCAGGGGCGTATCCACACCAGACGATGAATACCTGCCTCTTATTTCACCGGATGGGGAACTCATGTTTTTTACCAGGCGATACCTGAAAAACGATATCAACAGCATTTATGGTGACAGAATGATTGAAGAATTTACCGTGGCATACAAAGCCGATTCATCTTTTATGCATTACAACAACGACGAAGCCATGCCCCCCCCCTTCAACAGAGGGAACAACCAGGGAGGCATCAGCATAACCCTTGATAATTCTACTTTGTTTGTTACCCAGTGTGAATTTGTAAGCGCTGACTACCGCAACTGTGACATCTACGTTTCCTCACGCCTTGGTTATGGATGGAGTGATTTACAAAACCTGAGCCCAAACATCAACAATGACTGGACATGGGAAAGCCAGCCAAGCATTTCTCCCGATGGAAAAACCCTTTACTTTTCCAGCATCCGGCCTGAGAACATGGGAAATGATGATGATAATGATAATCAAACCAGTGACATTTATTATTCCAAACGTCAGGAAAATGGCACCTGGAGTAAGGCTAAAAATATCGGAAAACCCATAAATACGGCAGGAAATGAAAAATCTCCCTTTTTTCATGCCGACAATAAAACCCTGTACTTTTCCTCTGACCGTCATCCCGGCCTTGGCGGCTACGACATTTTCTATTCACAATACATCGATGGCGAATGGCAAAAACCTGTTAACATTGGTTATCCCATAAACACAGAAAAAGATGACCTTGGCTTTGTGGTGAATACGCGGGGAAACAGAGCCTATTTTGCATCCAATCAACTGGCCGGAAAAGGCGGTTATGATATTTATGGGTTTGAACTTTATGAGGATGCACGGCCTGATGAGGTAATGTTTGTCAAAGGACAACTCAGTGATGAAAAAGAGACCCCCCTTTCGGATGCACGTGTCGAAATTAAAAACGCCAATACATCGGAAGTTTCCGAAGGCCTTGTCAATGATGTAACAGGAGATTACGCTGTCGCTGTACGGCTGGAAGAAGACAAACAAGATGATTACATCATGCTGGTAAAGAAAGACAATTACAGCTTTACATCTAAATACATTGATCCTGAGGAACTTGACACTGATGTACCCATTGAAGTAGATATGGAAGTTAAGCCCATTGAAAGAGGACAGGCTGTAAAAATCAACGACATCTATTTTGATTTTGGTTCAGATGACATTAATGAAAAAAGCCTCATTGTGCTTGATAACTTTATTGAATTTCTCAATGACAATCCAAGCATCGTTTTTGAAATTCGCGGCCACACCGACAATATAGGTAAAGCATCTGCCAACATGGCTTTATCAAGACAACGTGCAAGGGTTGTGTATGAATATCTGCTGGACAACGGCATAGACGACACTCGTATGGATTATCAAGGTTTTGGTGAAAATCAACCGGTGGCAAGCAACAAAACAGAAGAAGGCAGGGCAAAAAACCGGCGTACAGAATTTTATATTGTTGACTATTAATGCTTTTGAGACAACATGAAACACCATTTTAGTGCATGCATATTTTCAGGACATACATTTGCTTCTTCTTTTTTTTTCTGCCCCCTTTGCTGCTCATATCTCAGGATGTGATAACGTATCAGGATGCATATCATCATTACGGGATAAAGCACTACAATGGCGCCGTGTTTGCTCATTCCGAAGCCGTACAAAATACAGCCGGCTCACGGCCATGGGCTATAGAACTGGAATATTCAAAAAGGCACACATCTTCCGATGTATGGAACACTTGCCGGTGTTACCCCTCCACAGGCTGGTTGCTGGCATATAAAAATTACGACAACGTGGTGTTGGGACACGGCATACACCTGGCCTATTATGTGCAATACCATGTGTTGTCAGACAAAAGAATCAGCCCCATCATCAGAGGCACGGCAGGACTGGAATACAATACAAATCCTCACGACGAAGTTCACAACCCTGAAAACCGGTCTTATTCCATGCATGTTAATTCATCATTGCAGATAGCGCTTGGGGCTTATTTTAAAATCAATGACAATCTTTTTTCCGATGTGGTTTTTGCGTTCAATCACATTTCCAATGGAGGTGCCAGAGCGCCCAACAAAGGAATAAACTGGCCGTCTGCAGGGATAGGGTTATACTATTCTCCCGACTTTGCTCCTCTGAAAAACAGGACTGACAGCATTCCTGTTCAAACGTGCACAAACAAATGGATTGCCAGGCTCAACACAAACCTGACAGCCAAATCAAAAACCTACGATGAAAAAGAAATCCATTTGATTGGTGGTGCTGAAATATTGACGGGAAGAAGAATGAGCAACCTGAGTAACGTGCTGGGCGGATTGGAATGGAACCACAGCGGATTGCATACCAGGGCAATCGAATATTATAACCTGTCTGCCAACCCTAACATTATGAGCGTGTTTGCAGGCCATGAATTTGTGATGGGAAAATTCCGTTTCAGCCAGAAACTGGGCTTTTATGTGTTCAACCAAATGGATAATGACAACATCTGGTATCACAAATGGGGACTGCGCTACAAGCATAAAACCAACATGCTTGTCGGGGTGGAAGTAAAAGTCCATAAACACGTTGCCGATTACACCAGTTTTACGCTGGGGTATGCGTTTTATTAAAAATCCCCCACCATGGTGTTTTGTAAGTATGCTTTGAAATCTTTTCCGGTTTGTTCACCAAAATGCCCCCACAGGCAATCCTCAAAAGGACAATCGCTGGTTTTATCAGGGCATAAGCCATCAGCCAAAGGCCCTTCGATGGTTTCATAAATTTCAAGCAAGCTTAAATTACCGGCATCTTTGCCAAGGCTAAATCCCCCGGCGGGGCCTTTATGTGACTTTAAAATGTCTTTTTTTGCAAGCTTTTGCAATATCTTGGCTACATGGTGCTCTGACGCTTTCAGTTTTGTGGCAATTTGTACCACATTAAGGCGTGCAGGGGATTTATAAATAAGTACAGTGCCATGCAAGCCGATGCTGGCAGCAAGGGATATTTGTAAAATCTTTTGCATTATGTCTTACTAAAATGTCATGCTTTTGACTTCTATGCCTCTGATTGCTTTCAATGCCGACAACAAATTGCGTTGCTCCTGCTCATCACCATACAAATCAAGCACGATGAGCGGATTTTTTTCATTGCTTGCACTGTTTAGTCCAAGCCTGGTTCGGATATTGCATCCGTACGAAGTCAATGTATCCTGCAATTGCGTGGTATCTAAATCTAGGTCACGAACCAGTATGCCTATAAAATTGAATTGTGTGTCCATAGTTGAAAAAGCTTTAAATTGAAAATTTCATGTGTTTTACCCGGATGCCTTCAATTTCTTCAAGTTGTGATTCAAGCTTATCCCATGTTGATTTGTCCCCTTCCAATTCAAGTAAAATCATGCCATACCGGCTGCAGGTCTGTTCAGTTACTTCATGAAATCCCAGCCTTGTTTTGATGACAGCGGAATAATTCGACAACAACTCCTGGGTTCTTCCTGCCTCTTTAATGCGGTCCATGACATAAATACCAAGTATTCTTATTTCATCCATAATAGGTTTATGTTTAATGTTTAAAAATACAAATCACGTTCTCCCTGCTTAATGAGATCAATGCGCTTTTTGAGTTCTTCGATGCGGCCAAACCCTTCCAGTTTTTTGATTTCTTTATCGATCACTTTCCAACCCTTTTTTGCTGTGTGTTCAGGTGCGTAATCAACCAAATATTCGGCCAGTGTAAGGATAGCATTAGGTGTGCAATACCGTTTTATGAACCCGGGCACTGAAAATTCCATAAAATGCTCTCCGGTTCTTCCCAGCCGGTAACATGCAGTGCAAAAACTAGGTAAATAGCCTTTGTCCAGCAATTCATCAATAATTTCATTCAAGGAGCGGTTATCATTGATGGCAAACTGTTCCCTGTTCAGGTTTTGCTTTTCATTTTTACTGGCAGCGTATGAGCCAAGCTCCAGTTTGGTACCCCCGTCAATCTGACTGACGCCAAAACGCATCACTTCATCTCTGACTTTAGCATTTTCACGGGCTGTCAGAATCATCCCGGTGTATGGAACCGCCAGCCTTAAAATAGCAATCAGTTTGACAAAATCCGCATCATCCACCATATATTTATCGGGCACATTGACTGTGGAAGCATCTTTCAGGCGTGGAAATGACAAGGTATGCGGCCCGACATTGTAACAAGCTTCAAAGTGATTGGTATGACGCACCATGGCCAGCACTTCAAAACGCCAGTCGTACAGGCCAAACAAGGCTCCTATCCCAACATCATCAATACCAGCTTCCTGGGCACGATCAAGCGATGTAAGGCGGTATTCATAGTCAGATTTTGGCCCGCTTATATGATACATCTTATAAGCTTCGGGATGATAGGTTTCCTGAAAAACCTGATACGTACCGATACCAGCCTTTCTCACGGTACGGAAACCTTCTATTTCCAGGGGAGCTGCATTGATGTTAACACGGCGGATCTCACCTTTGCCTTTTTTCACTTTATATACCAGGTCCACGGTATGTGCAATGTAATCAGCATCGTAATCATCGTGTTCACCATATACAAGTATCAGGCGCTTTTGCCCGTTATCTTCCAGGGCTTCTACCTCCTTCACAATTTGCTCATCCGATAATGTCCGCCTTTCGGCCGCTTTGTTGGACGCCCTGAACCCACAATACGTACAGTCATTTTTGCATTTGTTCCCGATGTAGAGCGGAGCAAACAATACGATGCGATTGCCATACACTTTTTCTTTCAGCGTCCTCGCTCCTTCTTTTATTTTTTCCACAAGTTCGGGATCATTGGCATTGATGAGTATGGCTGTTTCCCTTAGATTCAACCTGTTCTTATTAAGCGACTTGGCTATCACTGCTTCTACTTCAGCTTTATCAGGGTTTTTAGTTTCCTCAATGTATCCCCATATTTCATCAGGGTCAATAAAAGGCTTCATCCGTTCATCAGTGATCTTGTATTTTTCCGGTTTAAATTTCATTGGGACTCTTGTCTTTTTTATTATTTATATATCCGTAATCAATTTATAATTTCAAAATCAAGCTTATTGTTAATTAATAAACAATAAGATTTTATGTAAAAATATAAAAAAGTATCGCGATACCGAATTATAAAATGTATGTTTCTTGACACAATCAACCAGGTAATTGACTTAAAACACAGATTCGATTTGTTTTTTGGCGTAATCAAGCGCTGCATCAATACCTTTGGGATCAGCACCACCAGCTGTGGCAAAAAAGGCCTGTCCTCCCCCGCCACCTTTAAAACTTTTGGCAGCGTTGCGGACAATAGTCCCTGCATTGAGGTCTTTTTCTTTCACCAGTTTATCAGGAATCATGACAGCCATATTTGGTTTGCCTTCGATGTTTGCAGCAAATACGGCAATAACATTTCCTTTTTGGTGAAAACGGAATGCCAGGTCTTTAAGCATGGAAGCATTATTTACATTCAAAGATGCGACAATCAATTTATAACCATCCACTTTTTTTCCTTGTGGTTCCAACTCATGGGACAATTTTTCCACCAATTGTTTTTGAACGGATTTCAGTTCTTTTTGCAACTGTGAATTTTCTTTCAGCGCATTTTCAACAGAACGGAGAATGTTTTTGGAATTTTTAAATTTTGATTCTATGGCTTGCAAGGTATCAATTTTTTGCATAATGTACCGTTCTGATTTTTCCCCGGTAACAGCTTCAATGCGACGGATACCAGCAGCCACAGAGGTTTCTACGGTAATCTTAAAGAACCCTATTTCCCCTGTTGCTTTCACATGGATGCCACCACACAATTCTGCAGAATCACCAAATTTTATGACGCGCACCAAATCACCGTATTTTTCGCCAAACATTGCCAGCGCTCCCATTTTTTTAGCTTTATCCAGAGGGATGTCACGGTGTTCTTCCACCTGCATATTTTCCCGGATGTTTGCGTTCACCCTTGCTTCCACTTTACGTAAATCTTTAGTGGATATTTTTTCAAAATGTGAAAAATCAAAACGCAAATAATCCGGATGCACAAGCGATCCTTTTTGCTCCACATGCTTACCCAGAACATCCCGCAAGGCTTTGTGCATAAGGTGTGTTGCAGAGTGATTTTTTGCTGCATTCTGACGGGCTTTGATATCAACCTGCGCCTTAAACTCACTTTCAGGGTTTTGTGGTAATTTATTTGTGATGTGAACGATCAAATTGTTTTCATTTTGTGTGTCCACAACATCAATTCTTTCATCATCATTGATAATACAACCACGGTCTCCAACCTGTCCGCCACTTTCAGCATAAAAGGGAGTAATGTTAAACACAAGCTGATACAAGCTGCCTTTTTTCTTTTTTATTTCCCTGTACTTGGTGATGACCACATCTGTTTCGGTCATATCATATCCGACAAACTCTTCAATTTTATCGTCTCGCAACACCACCCAGTCACCGGCATCTTTTTTAGCGTCTTTTCGTGCCCTGTCTTTTTGCTCTTGCATGGCATCCTTAAATTCCTTACGGTTAACAACAAGGTTTTTTTCCCTGGCAAGCAAATCTGTCAGATCAAATGGAAAACCATAGGTATCATACAGAGAAAATGCATCTTTACCGGATATCACCCGATAATTGTTATCAAGCGTATCTTTGACAATGCCATTCATGATGTCCATGCCTTTATCCAGGGTACGGAAAAATGCTGCTTCCTCTTCCTTAATAACCTTGGTTATAAGTTTTTGTTGTTTGACAAGTTCAGGATAAGCTTCTCCCATGATTTTTACAAGCACATCCACTAATTCAAAAATAAAGGGCTCTTTATACCCCAGGAAAGAATACCCATAACGCACAGCACGCCTTAAAACACGACGTATCACATAACCGGCTTTCACATTGGAGGGCAATTGTCCGTCAGCGATGGAAAAACTCACCGCCCTGACATGATCAGCAATCACCCGCATGGCAACGTCATGTTTTTTCTTTTTTCCGTATTTCAAACCTGCCATGGCAGCAATTTCACGAATCAGCGGCTTGAAAAGGTCGGTGTCATAATTGGATTTTTTATGCTGAAGCACCATGCACAATCGTTCAAACCCCATGCCTGTATCTACATGTTTCTGGGGCAATGCTTCGAGTGTTTTATCGGCTTTTCTGTTGAATTGAATAAAAACCAGATTCCAAATCTCTATCACCATGGGATGATCTTTGTTAACAAGGTTTTCACCCGGTTCTTTTTCCCGTTCTTTATCAGCCCTTATGTCTATATGAATTTCCGAGCAGGGGCCACACGGACCGGCATCCCCCATTTCCCAAAAATTATCTTTTTTACTGCCAGGCAAAATTCTGGCATCATCCACATATTTTTTCCAATACCTTCCCGATTCACTGTCCGGTAACAATCCATCGGATGAATCCCCTTCAAAAATGGTAACATACAACCTGTCTTTGTCTATCTTATATACCTCTGTAAGCAACTCCCAGGCCATGTCAATGGCTTTTTCTTTAAAATAATCACCGAAAGACCAGTTACCAAGCATTTCAAACATGGTGTGATGGTATGTGTCATGCCCCACCTCTTCAAGATCGTTGTGCTTTCCTGATACGCGTAAGCATTTTTGGGCATCACATACCCGCTTGCTAACCGGCTTTGCGTTGCCCAAAAACACATCTTTAAATTGATTCATACCTGCGTTGGTAAACATCAGGGTGGGGTCATCCTTGAGTACCATCGGGGCAGAAGGAATTGCCTTGTGGTTTTTGCTTTTAAAATAATCAAAAAATTGTTGCCTTATTTGTTTAGATGTCATAATGTTATCATTTCGAATTTCATAAATACTTATTCGGCTTGCAAATGTAAAGCTTTTTTGTAGTTTTGCGTCCTGATTTTTGAGAAATACCTGTAAAAAATTAAGCGAACAACGTAAAAACGTAACGATGACATCACAAAAAGCAATAATAAAATTCAGGATAATGTTCAGGAAATCTGCCTTATTCAGGTTGTTTTGTTCTGCTGTCATTGGGGTATCCTTTGGCGTTATGTCTGTTGTAACACATGGGTTTATTGTTAAACAAAAGTGGGCGCAGGAAAACATCCGGATGACCAATCGTATTAAAATGGTTCAGGACAGCATTGAATTTTACAATCAATACCTTGATGTTGTGGCTTCCCGTGATAATAAATATTATCGCATTGCAGCCAACCTGGAAAACATTCCAGAAAAAATCAGAAATGCCGGATTCGGAGGGGCAAATCCTTATGCTTCAACATCAGGCCATAAAAATTCGGTCATCATTAAAAATGTATTGACAGGCTTGACAAAACTGGATAAAAAAGCAGATATTCAAAAACAATCTTGTTATGAAGTTATGGTAGCCATAGACAATGCAAATGAGCACATGCAAAACATGCCGGTGATCTATCCGGTACATACCAACGATCTCATACGAAACTGGTCTGATTTTGGATACCGCATCAGCCCAATCCATGGAAAATGGCAGTTTCATACGGGCATTGACTTAACAGCGCCATACGGTAAAAATGTGTATGCCTCAGGCCCCGGGAAAGTAACGCATACAGGTTACGACAGGGGATATGGAAAATACCTTGTCATTGATCACGGCACAAATGGTTTCAGTACCCTGTACTCACATTTATCAGAAATATCAGTAAAAAAAGGAGAAAAAATTTACCGGGGCAGCGTTGTCGGAAAAATCGGAAATACAGGCGCATCCACTGCTCCACATCTTCATTTTGAAATCCGTCATCAACATAAATACGTAAACCCTGATGATTTCATTATCCCCCTTACCGTGGATGAATACAATGCTGTTCTGAACCAGGTTACAGCAAACAAAACCATCTGACTACCAACAACATACCTGAATGTGTTTATGGCTAAACATGAGCATCTGTTTAAACATATCCGATTAAGTTAACAACCTAAGGTTAATAAATTCATACAAAAAGTGCCTGTTTACTTGCATATTAAATTCATATGTTTAAATTTGCATTCCATAACCGTATGAATGACTGTGAGAAGACGGAAAAATGACTAAATTTATGGCTGAAAAAAAGTACAAATTAAACCCTTCAACATTAAGGTATGAGCCTGTAAAAAAGGGATTTAAATATTACACAAAAAAAGTCTTACCCCTTCTTTTAAGCACACTTGTGTTTGGTGTTTTATCCATGATTGTTTACATGCAGTTTTTTGAAAGCCCAAAAGAACAGAGGTTAAAAAACGAAAATGAATTTCTTGCCAGTAACCTTACCCAAATCAACAATAAACTTGATAACGTTTCAGAAGATTTGAAACAAATAGCCAAACATGACAATCATTTGTACCGTGTCATTTATCAAATGGACAGCATTCCGGCAAAGGTAAGAAGCTCAGGTTTTGGTGGAACCGACAGATACACAGATTTAAAAGGCCACCAACATTCAGACCTTGTTATTACCACAGCACAACGCATTGATAAACTAAGCAAGCAACTGCGGGTACAAAAGCATTCTTTCAATGAAATATCGGAAGTCCTGCAAAGTGAATCTGAACGTGTTCAAAACCTGCCCATCATACAACCAATACATAACAGAGACTTAACACGGATTGGTTCATACTATGGCATGCGATTGCATCCCATTCTTGGTATTTATAAAATGCATGAGGGCATAGACCTCACTGCTCCTACAGGCACACCAGTATATGCTGCAGGTGGTGGCACTGTGGTAAAAATTGAACACAGCCGCTCCCGGAGAGGATATGGTAATTTGGTAATCATTGATCATGGTTACGATGGGCTCTCTACAAGATACGCTCACCTGAATAGCATCA
>CAZGPW010000012.1:0-42379 GCA_964527535.1 uncultured Bacteroidales bacterium | reverse complement strand
CAAAAAAAAAGCGGGGTTTCATTTGTGAGACTCCGCTTTAATCTATATTACAAGAGATTACTATTTGAAACTTTGTTTTTTGGGGAAACTCCAGATCATATTTCACATCTTAAATTGGTTGGCGTAATGCAAGGTTAGAAAATGTTTTTATGGTTTTGCCTGACACTATAAATGAATTTAAAACGTATGCAAGATGCGAAAACCACTTCGGGCTTTAAGAAAAGTTTAATTATTTAACAAAAAACCGCTATATTTATAATTTATGATAAATAGTTGCTTAGCTTTGCAACCCAATTTTAAAATACAGAAAGAATTATATGTTATCAAAACTCAGAAACATTGGCATTGCTGCCCATATAGATGCCGGAAAAACAACTGTAACCGAACGGATATTATTTCTTACAGGCATAAACCGCAAATTGGGGGAAACCCATGATGGCAAAGCAACGATGGATTTTATGAAACAGGAACAGGAAAGGGGTATTACCATTGCTTCTGCAGCTATAACAGCAACCTGGAACAACCATCAGATCAACATCATTGATACCCCCGGGCATGTGGATTTTACCATTGAGGTGGAACGTTCACTGCGTGTCATAGATGGCATGGTGGCTGTTTTTTGTTCCGTCGGTGGGGTGGAACCTCAAAGTGAAACCGTTTGGTACCAGGCCGACAGATATAAAGTGCCGCGCATTGCTTTTGTCAATAAAATGGATCGTACAGGCGCCGGATTTTTTGATGTTGTCGTGCAAATGAATGAACATTTGGATGCACATGCCATCCCTTTTCAAGTACCCATGGGAGCAGAAGATGATTTTAGAGGCATGATTGATATCATTGAAGGAAAAGCCTATGAGTTTGATCAAAAACAGCGTATTGAAATACCCATCCCTGAAGCATTTCAAGCCCAGTATGAAAAAGTGCGTTCCGAATTGGTTGAAAGGCTCAGTGATTTCAATGAAGAAATCATGGAATTGTATCTTGAAGATCAGGAAATACCAGTGCCATTGTTAAAACAGGCAGCCAGGGAAGCCAGCCTGAAATTGCTGATAACACCTGTTTTTTGTGGTGCCGCTTACAAAAACAAAGGCATTCAACTCCTGATGGATGCCGTTGTCGATTATTTGCCTTCGCCTGCAGATGTAGGTGCTGTGATAGGCACTGATGTGGATGATGACACAAAGACCCATCCGCGGTTGCCGTCCAAAAAAGAGCCCGTTTCAGCCCTGGCTTTTAAACTTGTCATTGATCCTTATGTTGGCCAGCAAACCTTTGTACGTATATATTCCGGTGTAATTAACAGTGGTGGGGAAATATACAACAGCACAAAAGGCAAAAAAGAAAGGGTAGGACGCTTGATGAAAATCAGGGCAAAAGAACGTGAAGAGGTAAAAAGTGCCGGACCGGGTGAAATTGTGGCCTTAATTGGTATGAAAATTACTAAAACAGGGGATACACTATGTGATGCTGATAATCCGATTTACCTTGAAAACATCACAGTACCACCCCCTGTTATTGAGATGAAAATCAGCCCACGTTCACGCAAAGAACAGAGTAAACTTGGCGAAGCCCTTGTGAAACTGGCAAACGAAGACCCTTCTTTTAACGTGTATTTTGATGAAGAAACAGGGGAAAATGTCATTGCAGGCATGGGAGAACTTCACTTGGAAATCATTGTATCCCGGTTGAGAGATGAGTTTAACGTGGATGTAGAAGTGGGCGAACCATCAGTTGCTTACCGTGAAGCGATTACCCAAGAAACAGAAGTGGAATACAGGTATGTTAAACAATCAGGCGGAAAAGGCCAGTTTGCACAAACGCTGCTCCGTATTGAACCGTATAAAGATGATGTTTACGAATTTGTTGACAGAATTAAAGGTGGTCGTATCCCTGCAGAATTTATCCCGTCTGTAGATAAAGGCATCCGTGAGACCATGGCTAAAGGCATTATGGCAGGTTTCCCCATTGAAAACGTCCGCGTTACTTTGCTTGACGGTAAATATCACCCCGTGGATTCATCAGACTTTGCATTTCAGACTTGTGCATCCATTTGTTTCAAGCAAGGATTCAATAAAGCTGACCCTATCCTTATGGAACCGATGATGAAAATTGAAATCAACACCCCTGACGAATACATTGGAGACATCGTGGGTAACATTAACCGGAGGCGGGGTAAAATTGATTCCATGCGACGCTACCGGAAAGGTTCGCAAAAACTGAATGGTATTGTTCCCTTATCTGAAATGTTCGGTTATTCATCCAGCTTGCGGAATATGTCCAGTGGCCGTGCCAATTATTCCATGGAATTCTATAAGTACATGGCTCTTTCGAAAGATATTCAGGAAAAAGTTCTTGATAAAATTCGTGAAGATAAGGAACAAAACACATAAACCTTATCCTCAGGATTTGTACTTGTTGACCTGACAGCAGAGAATGACAATAGAATACGACGCCAATAATCCGGTAATGAATGTTTTGATTTACCGGATTATTAATTTGATTACAACAGGCCTGACTTTATGATTTAATCTCAAATAGTACATGCCGGCGGGTTGGTTTTCAAGATTGATTGTTTGTGTCTTACCGGAACCTGATGGGACAATTTTTTTAATTGTTCTACCATCTGGTGTTAAAATTTTATAATCCAATATATTGTGGATTACCTCATCGGGCATGTTCAGCATCAATTCAAATTTTCCATCTGATGGATTGGGTGAAACAGAGATAAAATTATCTGTCAGATAATCTTTTATGTCAAGTGTTACGCTAAGGGTTGCAGTTTCAAATGCGCACCCGTTGGCAAAATCAATCAGCACTGAATATTCACCTACGGCAGATACATTCAGAATGCTGTCGGTAGCTCCGGGTATCAGAGAACCATTGAGATACCACTGCCAGTCTATTCCTTCTGTTACATAAAGCATTAGCTCGTCCTGTTGAATTTCTACCTCAGGGACATCAAGCATCTCTATATTCACAGGTTCGGACGGACAGTTCAATCCTTCTTCTCTCACGACAGATGTAAAATTCAATCCCCCACAGACATCTGCAACATCATATACCAGCTCAGATTGCTGAGGTTCGGTGATATTTTGTGAAGAACCAAGCAGAAGTTGTGCTGAAGTATTTTGCCCCCAGGCCAAAAGGCTTTTGTCATTCCGGAGAATATATGATGCTGATGGTGCGGCTGAAAGTTTGGTGATACCAACATATTGACCAACATGGATAGGTTTAGAAGACATTCCTATATCAGGCACACCAAGTTGCCCGTAAGTATTGTTACCCATGGCATACAAGGAGCCGTTTTCATTGTAAACAATGCTATGATGTTTGCCGGCTGCTACATAACGAACGGCAGGAAGAGAAATCATTTCTGTTGGTTCAAGCCTGTTATTCAGGTCAAGGAGTCCAAGTTGTCCGTTTCCGTTGGCTCCCCAACCGAACAATTTACCATCAGCATCAATTGCAAAATTATGGTTTGCACCACATACAATGCTTTGAATATTTTCCAGCCCGTCAATTACATGCGGTGAATTCAAAGGCTCTGTGTCTCCGGTACCAAGTTGCCCATAGTTGTTGTTCCCCCAAGCATATACATGTCCATTGTTATCCAGTGCCAAACTATGATTTTCGCCGGCAGCAAGAGATACAATTCCGGAAAGGGTATCTATAGCATTAGGAAAATTACTGGCTGCAAAATTCCCATAACCAAGTTGACCTTCATCATTTTTCCCCCAACTCATAACCGTGGAATCTTCGAGTATAGCCAGAGAATGATAATAACCTGCAGCAGCAGCTTTTACATTTGAAATCCCCGGTACCATTTCAGGCTGATAACTATGTGAATAAGAACCATTGCCGAGATTTCCATAATCATTATTTCCCCATGCCAACAAATTCCCCTGTGCATCCAATGCAAGGATAAATTGTCTGCCTGCGGATAGTGATGTGATTTCTGCTTCAGTTATTGCCTGTGCCGGAACTTCAGATTGCGTTGAATTGCCTGTCCCGAGTTGTCCAAAATCGTTATTACCACCGGAGAATACAGCATTATCGGCACCATCAACATATTGTACGGTGTATTCACCACCCACGTTCGCCGTATAAGTGTCCCCGTTGGCTCCCGGTATAAGGTCTCCGTTGTGTAGCCACTGGTTGTTTTCTGGTGAACTGCTGTATAATACCACGGAATCAAAACGGCAAAAGGTATAGGATTCAGGGGTAATTTCAGGTGGTGTAATCTGATTGAAATAAATGGTGGAACTCATTTCCGAACAGCCGGTTGTACTGTCAGAGCCAAGCACACTCAGTGTTATTCCGTCATCATCTATGGGAAAGGTGAAGATGCTATCGGTTGAAGCTGTCCCGGTTGATGCTCCTTCAAGGAAAAATTCATAAGTATCCGCTCCCTGTGCTGTAGCTGTAATATCCTCCGTTCCGCAAATCCCTGAAGTGCCACTGGAAACGGATATTTCAGTATTAATACGATTTACCGTGATTGTGTAAGCTGTATCGGCGTCACGAACACAAGCATCGTTATACCCTTTCATGTCAATAATTTGTCCATCAACAAATTCCGTTAATGTAAGTACAGAATCAGCAGAGGGTACACCTTGAGACAATCCGTCAATAAAAAATTCAAAGCTTTGAGCCCCTGTTGCATTAAATACCAGTGTATCATTGAGGCAAGCCCCACCACTGCTCAGGTTTGTTGTCAGTATGGGATCAGGAATCGGATTTATAGTGACTTCAATGCTGTTTGCTGATGTATCAGAGCAGATGTTCTGATAACCGACAGCAGAAATAACATCACCATCATTTAATGTTTCAGAAGTAAATTCCGAATCGGAAGAAGGACTGCCTTGTGAGATGCCGTTAACCAAAAACTCATATTCACTGGCTCCTGTTGCCAGTACGGTAATAAGATCACCTTCACAAACGGACAGTGCACTGCCTGCCGACAATGTCACATTGGGAAGATTATGCACTGTATAACTCAACACCTCCGTTGCCGCAGCAGTGCATCCATTACTTGTTCCTTCGAGTGTTAACTGGTCTAAGTTGCTGAGATCACTAATCTCAACACTGTTTTCTGTTGAAGGGGTACCCAGAGATTCCTCATTAAGAAAAAACTCATACATATCAGCACCACTGCCTTCTGCAATCACGGTATCACCTTCACAAATTTCTACAGGGTCAGAGCTTGTCAGGCTAACTGAGGGATATGGTCTGACCTCAACTTCATAAACATCATCAGATTCAGCAAAACAACCATACTCAGATGTTGCACTCATGCTTACCATATCTCCATTGTTGAGTGAACTGGTAACATAAGTATTATCTGTAGTGGGGCCAAGCTGGCTGCTGCCGTTGACAAAGAATTCATATTGTTCAGCCCCGGAAGCAGTAAAAATAATTTCTTCACTTTCACAAATACTTGTATCTGCATCTGAACAGATCATCAGAGGAACTGGCAGCGGATGAACAATTACCTCAAGGGAATCAGGCTCACATGCATTTGGTGTGCCGGAGACACTCACAAACTGCCCGTTAGTCAAAGAGTCAATTATAAACTGATTGTCTGACGATTCAGGTCCCACAGGGATACCATCAACATAAAACTGATAAATGGTATCACCGCTGGCAGTGAATGTAATATCATCACCGTCACATATTTCAAGTGTATCAGCACTAAGCTCAATATTGGGATAAACATTCAGGGTGATGTTGGTAGCTGTATCATAACAATCGCCTATACGACCTGCAAGCCCAATGATTTGCTGGTGTGATAAAGTATCACTTGTGATACTTTCATCTCCTGACCAGGTATCCAGGGCAACACTATCAATAAAAAAGAGATACTCAACTGCACCGGATCCTGTAAAGGTGATTTCCTCACCATCACAAATACTGTTATCACCATCATCACTTGTCAGAACGGTATTTGGAGATGGATTAACAGTGACACTAACAAAATCGCTGATGGAAGTGCAACCTTCAACACTGATTCCTTCAACAGTTACCAAATCTCCGTCAGATAAAATATCTGTGGCAAAGGTATTGTCAGCAGAGGCAACACCCTGAGGAACACCATCAATATGAAACAGATATTCTGATGCACCTCCGGCAGTAAAGCCGAGTGTTTCGCCATCACAAATTTCTGCAGGGTCAATATCGGCACTTAGGCTTACATCAGGGTTATCATGAACCCTGATAGTTAATTCATCCGAACTCCAGTCGCCACAACCGCTAGCTGTATCTTTGGCATATACCTGCACAAAAGCCGAGTCCGCCAGGGAAGCATCCGAATATTCAGGGTTTGATGACATATTTGTAACAGCAGTATCATTTACATAAAACTGGTACTGATCTGCTCCGGAAGCTGTAAAGATAATTGTATCACCCTCACAAATCTCAGCACCCGAAGGTGAAACATTAACAGTGGCCTCGGGTAAAAGATTCACATTTGCGACAAGCGTATCACTAAACTCACTGCATCCATCAAGTATGGTTTCAACAAAAATTTCATCTCCATCCACAAGGCTGTCTGTTTCGTAATAATCAACGGTATCGCCAAGGTTAAGTGGCAGACCGTTGATATAGAAATTATAGTCAACCGTTTGGCTGCTGCTTGCTTCAAAGCTTACCATTTCTCCCGCACAAATTGTCAGGTTATTTGGTGTAGCAGAGATGTTGGCGGAATGTTCCACAAGGACCAGCGTATCAGTTTTAACATCAGAACAATGGGTTGTGGTATCGGTTGCCGTGAGTTGAATTTCATAACTACCCTGATTGGTAAAATAATATTCCAGATCAGTGGTATTCAGCGTATCGGTTCCATTAACTACCCATTCGAATCCCAGAGAATCCTGGGCGCCATAAATAGACTGGGAGGTATTTACAAAAGTAAGGTTATTCTCAACACAGGCGGGATAAGGCATATTGAAATCTGCAATGGCCGCTTCAGTGGGATCAAAAATCCAGTTTGTATTGTTTCCATTGTCAGTACTCAGCATAGCAACAGCTGATGGATTGATAACCATATCGCTTACCAAAAGTGAATATACAGTGTCCTGGTAAGTATTGGTTTTCTCGAAAGTATAGACATCACCACTTTGTGTGGATTTGAAACGTATTCTGTCATTACAGGTTCCATATATTTGCAAGAGACTGTCGATTGTCTGTGTAGAACCGGCTTCTACCTGGATAGTTCCACCAGGAAAAACACTGAAATTATGAAATCCATTGGAACCGTATAATGACACAAGGTATTCATCTACCGGGCCGCCATCTTCGCTGGTAAATATTTGGAGGTCATAATACTGCTGGCCACCACCCTCAAAAAAGGCATTATCAAAATTGTTTTCAACCATACGGACAAGTGACGAATCGGCATGTAATGTCAATTCTGAACTTTGCTGCATTTCGAGATAAAATTCCACATCAATGGTTGAAGATTCAATATTGACAATTTTATCCGCATCTGAAACTGTCCGCAACACGGTTGTCATGATATTATTTTCGTTTGCATGGAAATGTCCCGAGATAACATTTAAGCCTGCCATATCCTGAAAATGAATGTCATTTTCCAGGAAAACAGTGTCATCAATATGATAGGGATTGCTAAAAAGATGAACACCAATATGAGCATCATTGGCTGTAAGGCTGGCATTTTGTCCGTCAGGCATAACCCTCAGCCCATGCTCAACATCCAGGAAATTATTGAGGGTGAGTGCATCCTGATACATCATTTCCACGCTGTCGTGCAAAGTAAAGCCCGTTTTGCTTATCAGGTCCTTCTCAAACACAATATGTAGTGGTATGGAATCTGTATCCGACACATCAAAGAAATGACAATAAGCCAGTTTATCAATGATGATTGTATCGGTAGGTGCTGCAGCAAACTGTGTTGAATCAATAAATACTGTATCATTCAGTGTTGGAAGGCATGTGGCAGTAGCACCGCCAACCTCCCAGTTATTGACATCACTCCACTGGTTTGTGTTTCCGATCCAATAATAAGTTTTTCCTGCCAAAGAGCCTGTAAAATCCCATCCATTCACCATGCCGGATGAATCAGAAGCAATGGCTTCATAATAAACAGCACCGGTTGTATCGGCAGTTACATTGCTTAGTTGAACAGATGATACCTGTAGTGTATCGTACCCGGTTTTTACAATTTGTGCTGTATCAACGACATTTGTACTGCTGATGGTAATTTGTTCCTGGCAGTTTCCGTTGGCAACAAGCGAATCGGCTTGGGTTATAGTAAGCGGTTCGAGCCATAGCACATTCCCGGGTTGCAGGGAAATCAAATGGAAATTATTGCTGCCGGACAGTTCGGCTTCTTCAGACAATACAAACAAATCATGATAGCTTAAGTCGCCACCTTCAAATTTTTGCAGCAGATTTGAGCCGTTTTGCAGTGTAACCGAAGAGCTGTCTGCATCAAAAATGAGGTTTGTCGGGTTAAGCGTCCATACTTCATTATCACCGGTAAGGGTAACATCGGCTTTTTTCATGTCAAGCCCGCGTGTGTTATCGGTTTCTGTAAAAAAATGTGAACATGAAATACTCTTGTTCTCCATGATGAGATTTCCTTTGTTCAGGATGATGTCTCTATTTGAGATTAGTCCGTCTTTGAATTGCCAACTTGCATCACCATCGAAAATCAGGTTTGAATTCAGGATAACACCGTGTGTATATACATAGAAGGTGTCTGTTGGATGGTTTGTTGAAAATAAGATATCACCGTCATAATCAGCCTGCAGATTAGGATTCAGCTCAAGGCTGTCCTGCACGTTCAAATCAGCATTGCCATGCCATGTCACATTGTTTGTCACCTCCTGCCAGGTAACAGATTTACTGTAAGCCGTTTCTGTCAATTTTACGGTATCCCCGTTTACAAATGAAGCATCATCAAAAACAACAAGGCTTTCCGGATTTGGCACACAGGTTTGAGGTGTTCCGCCGGAAACAGAAGCCCAGTTGGTGGCATCATGCCAGTAGCCTGTATTGCCTACCCAGTAGAGGGTGTCATTTTGTGCGGGATTATTGATTGTCCAGCCATCAGCAGCACCTTCAGCGTATGAGTTGTTGGCAGTAAATGTTGCTGATTGCGCTTTCACAAAACCGATTTTCAGGTATTCTGCGGTAACAGCATCAGAGGCCTGTATAACCGGCAACTGATTAACACAATTATCTTCTGGCCACTGGTAAATATCATCAGAGCAATAGGTTCTGATGTGGATATATTCTCCACATGTACCATTGGCTTCAAGACCATTAACATGAATGGTTTTGCCTTGTTTTAGAATAAAAGCTGAACCGGGCACCAGTTTCAAGCTGTCTGTGGTAACCGAAGACTGAACAAAAATATCCTGTGCATCAGCAACTGTGAATTTTGAAAAAGAGGCATTCATATTTCCTGAATTATACAGGTATTCACTGCCACCATTGAAACTTATTTCTGCATTTGAAGCATTTAATGTCAGGCCGTTTCCATCAACTTCGAAAGCGCTGAGAATCAGTTCAGAACTGCCCAAATCGATTGTTCTGCCGAGAGAAGTGTTTGAGCTAAGTGTATCACAGACCAGATCAAATCCATTGCTGTAAAAACTGCCGGAATAATCAAAAAAGATGTTACCAGTGGTTTTGACTGGCCCCTGCATGAATAATTTTTTATTGCCATTCATTTTTACATCCAAAGCTGTCAGATTATCGGAAAAAGAAATATAACAAGAATCGGATGATTGCAGGTTCATAAAAAGAATGGCATTCAGTGAAGACACATCCACATTATCATGTAGAAAAAACGACTGGTTACATCTGATGGTATCAGCATTGATAATGGAAGGTGTTCCGGTGATATTTTCAGGTGTATCTTGATTACCGTTAAAGGCTTTAAATTTCAACTCTTCATTGTTTGGATCAAGTTCCCCATCAAGCAAATAAAGTGTATGTTGTGGCATGTCTAGGCCTGAAGGCAGACTCATATTTCCATCAGGCATATCAATATGGACATCCCCTTTGATTTGTTTCGCGGCAGTTTCGAAGGAAGCAGAACTTGAAGAAGGTGCCGTAAATATCGTTACCCCGAAATGATTATATGACAGGTTGCTGCTAAGCGTTAAATTTTGTTGTATCACGATGGTATCTGACGACTGAGATAAAAACTCAGATGGTTCTGCCCCAGCCCAACTGATTGACATAACACTTACAAAGCTTGTGTCCAATGCCACCAGTTGATCAGGTTCTGTAAATGAATTGGCATCGAAAAACACATGATCTCCAGCTCCGGGCACATTTGTATGCATATCAAGTGTGTCACCGGAGCTTTTTGCCCAATGGTTTTCAAAATCAGTCCAATCTCCGCTCCCATTTACCCAGTAGTAATTATCTGCAAATAACAAGTGATGACTTATTAATAACAATAAAAATCCAATTAATTTTTTATTCATGTTCGTTTCAATTATTTATTACAAAATTTTTCTCAACACAGTTACTCTGTTTTACTTTTTCAAGCAATATTAATTTTACAAAAATAGATATATTTATTCAATTAATTAAAAATAAACATTACTTTTGTCGAAAATTAGCTGAATAGCATTTTTTTGCAAAAAAACACATAATAATTATGATAAATAAAAAATCATTCCTCCTGGTTCTGTTTGTTTTGCTGGGGATTTTCATTAATATGAAAACAGTATCAGCACAACAAACTACCAATGATACCCTTCCATATTCTGATTTTGTAAGAAACGATTTACAAAAAACAGAAAGCAAATTTAAGCATACATCGATAAGCATTAGACTTCCCAAGCACTTTAAAGAATTTAGTAATGAGTCAATTAACGGTTATATGCACACAGGAACGGCATCAAGCATTGTGGCTTTTGAGCGCAATGATGCCCCATTTATGTTAACACAAGACAGCATCAGGCCGGAACAACTCACGGGAGACAGCGCCAGGCTTGTGTTCCAGGAAGATTTAAAAACGTATAATGGCGCACACGCCAAACTGTTTATTGTGGAATTTACGGTGGACGGCGTTGAGGTTTACCGCCTCATGTTTTTCACGGGCAACTATGACAAGACAGTTTTCCTGCAGGCTAATTATCCCAAGGGATTTGACAAGCTTTTGAGAAAAGTAATTACAGAAAGTTTCCGGACAGTAAAATTCCAGTAACAATGAAAAAACTAAAAATCCATACTTTATTTATTCTCCTTCTGATTAGCAGCGTGGGATTAAGTCAAACAACAACAACTTCCTACCCCACTCTTTACGAAACCGATGGGCAGAATCTCTGGCAACCGGGAACAAGCGGGATTTTTGAAGTAAACAACGAGTTTTTTGGATTCGATTGGAGCGAGGGTGGTACTTTTGGCAGCATCACCAGCGTTGCAGGACAAAGTTTTGGTGGGGAGGTAACGGCCGGGACCTGGGGAGAAATGGGCTCCGGTATTACCATCAATTTTGGAACAGAAACAATTTCTATTGATTATGATGCCACCATGAATATTGAACATCCTTCGATACAATCTTTTCAGGCAGGCGATGAAATAGTATTACATACCGACTGGGCTCCCGATAATAGTAATTCGGAAATGGCTCCTTCCACCTATGAAATTGATGCCAGCCTCTGGCTCGAAATGGGACTTGGATTTAACATGAGTGCAGAATTGTGTGCTTTTGGATGTACTGATTTTGATATTTTTGACATCAACATGCCGGTAGAAACTTATGATTTAGTGGCACTCAGCAGCACAGACGGCGTTACCTTACTTGATGGTATGATATATGAATCAGGGCCTGTTTTTCCCTATTCATACTCAGACCCGTGGGGCGTCATGAACCTGACATTGGACTTACCAAGCAATACCGGACCCAACTCAACAAACAATATTAGCAGCAATAATGCATTACACTACAGAAATTCATCGCATTATTTCGACATGTATTTTTCCATTCCGTCTTTTATTGGAGCATTAAACATCCCTTATGTTTCGGCCTTTTTTGCTAATCTAAGCAATTCCTGGTCATCAGGGCCGTTTTATCTTAACTATACCTTAATGGAAGCCGGATTTGGCCTTGGATTACACAACAAACAACACCTGACTCTTACGCCGGAAATGCATGGAAAACTGGATTTTCCAACAAAAATAGATTATAGAATTATTAATCCATCAAACGGAGCGGTTTTGGAAGCTGATTATGATTCTGTGATAAATTACATCCAGGGGCAGGAAATTCGTATTGATTTCCCGTGTCATTTTGATTTTATGGAAGTGGTACCTTCATTTTACATGGAAAACGAATTCAGAAATCATACCTACGACAGCATAGCCTTTGATTTTATTTTTGAGGCATTGACATTTAACATTGGCGTGGAGTCAATGACAGTGGTTCCGGAGGTTTGTGTCCCGATATATTATCCCTGCGGTCCGTGGTACTGTCCTGTTTGTGACTGGTGTTATGATGGTGAGGTTTGTACTCCTGCTGTTGTTTTTAATGGTTTTGATGCCGGTTTTGGCCCATTGGTGGATTTACAACCAAACCTTTTTAATACATCCTATGATTGGGTTGACAATACCTGGGAAATGCAGGGTTTTAACAGCTTCGAAGATCAAGACCCCATCACCCTTGAACCCAATAAATTCACTGTAGATGCAACCGGCGTGGATGTACTGTGTTACGGAGAAAGTACAGGGGAAGCCACAGCAACAGTAAGCCACGGCAGACCTCCTTATTTGTATCAATGGAGCAACGGCGTCAGTCATTCAACACATCAGGATAATCACACGGTTGATGATCTGGCAGCAGGCACTCATTATGTTTCTGTTTACGATGACAATGGATGTATGGAATTTGCTCCTGTTACCATCAATGAGCCCGAATATCCATTAAGCATTGAAGCAAATCCGGTTGATTTAACTTGTTATAACAGTGATGATGGCAGCATTGATGTTACTACATCAGGAGGAACACCATCTTATGACTTTGCCTGGTCGAACGGGGAAAGTATCGAATCTGTTCAAGGGCTGCAGGCAGGCACTTATACCCTTACAATAACAGATGACAACGGATGCACACTGACTGAAAGTTTTACCATTACTCAACCTGAACCACTTAACCTGAGTTTCAATACAACCGATGTGGAATGTATGGGAGATAATACCGGAACAGCTGAAGCAATTGTAACAGGCGGAATTTCTCCTTATGCCTATAACTGGTCTAATGGAGATACAGAAAACAGCATTGACAGTTTGAGCTCGGGACATTACGATGTAACAGTAACAGATGAAAACGGATGTACCATTTCAGATGGTGTAGATATTCTGGAGCCTGATAATCCGCTTGTTGTTACAGACAGCGTATCTGATGTACTTTGTCACGGGGAAAATTCCGGAAGTATTGCCCTGGATATAACCGGCGGTACCGAGCCGTATTCATGTGCATGGTATATAGAAGAAGAAGACATCTGGCTGAATGAAACTTCACATGTTTTGACAGACATTTATGCAGGAAATTATACTGTCATTGTTACTGATGATCAGGGTTGTACTGTAGAACTCAACATGATCGTCACCGAACCACCGGCATTTGAGTCTGAAGCTATAGTTTCAGACGTTCTTTGTTATGGAAACAGTGATGGTGCCATAGAAACAATTTTATCCGGTGGTACAGAACCATACACTTTTGAGTGGTCAAATGGAGAAACAACTCAAAACCTGGATGGAATAAGCGCCGGAGCATATACCCTGACAATAACGGATGATAACGGATGTACTTATGTGCTGGATACAGTGGTAAATCAACCTGACAATCCCCTTACCAGTACAGTAGATACAAAAGATGTGCTTTGTTATGGGGATTCAACCGGGCAGATTACTGTAGAAACTTCCGGAGGCACACCACCTTATTCCTATGAATGGTCGAACGGAGCTAATACAAACACTCTCAACGACATGCCAGCCGGCACCTATTCTGTAACCGTAACTGATGCAAACAATTGCATGCATTACACCGGCGGCGAAATAAACCAACCAAATGCTCCCCTCAGTACCGATTATGCGACAACAAATGCTTCATGTCATGGCTACAGCGACGGGATGATCGAAATACATGTTGAAGGAGGGACATTGCCATATACAGTTATCTGGGATGATAATGAATATTTAATAAATAATAATGTCCATGCCCTCAGGAATATTCCGGCAGGCACATATAATTTCACACTTGTTGATGCCAATGACTGTAAAATATACAACAGCTTTGTCATCGAACAACCAGACCCCATTGATATCAATTTTGAAACAGGTATAGTTTCTTGCTATGGCGGAGAAGATGGTTATGTAACCACTATCATCGACGGGGGAACCGAGCCATATTCTTACAACTGGAGCAATGGCAGCACCAGTCAAAACCTGAATAATGTAACAGCAGGCATATACAGCCTTACCCTTACCGATAATCAAAATTGTCAACAAGATACCAGTATAGAAGTGGAAACATTTCCGGAAATCATCACAGACTACACCATAGAGGAAAAAACCTGCCGGGATAAAGATGATGCGTCTATACTTTTGAGTGTTTCTGGAGGTACGGGCGATTTTATTTATGAATGGTCAAGCGGACAGCAAGCACCAAATATCAATAATCTGACTTCGGGAAGCTATGGGGTAACCATAACCGATGGAAACAACTGTGAAAAAGTACTGGATATTTACATCCCTGAAAACGACACCGAATGCTTATATATTCCAAACAGCTTTACTCCAAATGGTGACGGTTACAATGATACCTGGGTACTCAGAAACATTGGAGCTTATCCTTCAGCTTTGGTACAAGTTTTTTCACAAGGCGGCAGAATGTTATTTGAAGCCAATGGCGGATATATGCCATGGGATGGCACATACAACGGAAAAGATGTCCCCAGTGGCACTTATTATTATATTGTGGATTTAAACAATGGCGATGAACCATACAAAGGGTCTCTAACAATTTTGAGATAAAATATTTGAGATAAAATAAATGAATATGAAAAATTTGATTATGCGATTGTGTTTTTATTTACTATTGTTTTTTGCAGCACTTAGTGTAAAAGCAGTTGATAAAGATGATCCCCCACCCTGTCATACATTGGAGATATCGGGAACACATGTAAGTTGTAATGGATTGAGTGATGGCTCTGCCACAGTGACCATCAATAACATCAGCGCGGATTATACCATCACATGGTCAACCGGGGAAACTGGTGTAACCACCATTACCGGCCTTTCAGCAGGTTATTACGATGTGGAAGTGCTTGATAATTTGACAGGATGTTCACGTATGGCCATTATCAATATCACAGAACCCGATCCATTATCAGGGAGCCTGACTGCGACACATGTTAAGTGTCATGGCAATGCAACCGGGGAACTTGACCTTACTGTCAACGGTGGAACTGAAGCATATGATTATTCATGGAGCAATGGAGAAGCAACAGAAGACATACAAAATCTTTCAGCCGGCACGTATAGTGTAACTATTAGTGATGACAACGGATGCAGTATCAGTTTATCAGGTGAAATAACGCAACCATTTCAGCCGCTGGGCAGCAGTATAGAACATTCCCATATAAGTTGCCATGATGATTCTGACGCTTCCATTGACGTGGATGTATGGGGGGGTACGCCTGTTTATTCTTTTGAATGGAGCAATGGTAGTTTTTCACAAGACCTGACGAATATCCCTGCCGGAGATTATACGGTAAGTATCATCGACAACAACGGCTGTAGCATGACACAATCGGCAAGCATTGATAATCCGCCTGCACTGTCTCATACCAGCTATGCTACTGATAATGATTGTTACGGCGACACTGAAGGAACAGCAGGTGTGGAAGTTAACGGAGGCACAGAACCTTATACCTATAACTGGGCAAACTCAGACTATCTGCTGAGTTTCAACACTCCGGAACTTGAAAACCTTATAGCAGACAATTATTACCTTACCGTGACAGATGCACATGGTTGTTCATTCACAGAATCTTTTGAAGTGACCAGCCCCGATCCCCTGACAATAAACATCAGCGGAACAGATGCCACATCCTTTGGAGCCTCCGACGGACAGATAGAACTAAATGTTGATGGTGGAACCCCACCTTATACCTACAACTGGTCTAATGGGGTAAGCACTGAAAACAATCCGGATGTTCCTGCAGGAGAATACAGTGTTGAAGTTACCGACAACAATGGCTGCATTATTGAAGCAAGCATTACAATTAGCCAGCCCCTGTCAGCCCTGGAATTTACTTATACACAGAAAAACATCAGCTGTAATAACGGTTCAGATGGAGCCATTAACCTGCACCCAACAGGTGGGGTAAAACCCTATACATATGAATGGTCAAACGGCAGTTCTCTTGATTATCTAACTGACCTGCAGGCCGGAACTTATATCTGCACATTATCGGATGCCAACAATACGGAATTTGTAGATTCCATTGTCATAACAGAACCAGATCCGATATCTTTTTCATTTGAAAGCTCAGATATTTCATGTTTTGGTGGAAATGACGGATATATTGATATGACTATTTCCGGGGGTACGGAACCATACCGTTACCAGTGGTATGATCCTGATTACGCTCTGGCAGGAATTGAAGAAGATCTTTATGATATCCGTGCCGGGGAATATATGCTTGAAGTTAGTGATACCAACAATTGCCGTAGTATTGTAACGGTAAGTCTTACCCAGCCTTCTCCAATTGAAGTCACACTTACAGGTTCAGATATTCAATGCCATGGTGCCAGTACCGGAACCATCACAACTGCTGTTTCCGGCGGCTCACCAGGTTATAGTTATCAATGGTCAAACGGCGATACTGAGGCAAATCCGGTAAACCTGCCGGCTGGAGAATACAGGCTGAGTGTAACCGACAACCACGGTTGTGAAGCATTTAATCAAATTACCTTATATGAACCATCACCCATTGTTATTGATTTATACAGTACTCCGGTTAGTTGCGAAGCCCAATCGGATGGGATGGTGACATCTGAAGTGACAGGTGGTAGTGGTGGTTATGAATATTTGTGGGATAACGGCTCAACGGATACTGAAATCAGCGATTTACCTGAAGGCGTGTACAGCCTTACTGTAACTGATGTTTTTGATTGTGCTGTCACAGATTCAATCATGGTGGATAAAAACGATATTGATTGTATTAACATACCTTCATCATTTACACCAAACGGAGATGGGTACAATGATACCTGGGTTATTCGCAACGCCTACTTATACTCTGAGTGCAAGTTGCAGGTATTTAATAAGTGGGGTACCATTGTTTATGAAACCACAGGTTATACCGATCCCTGGGATGGTAAATATCAAGGTAACATATTACCGGCAGGTACATACTATTATATTTTCAAAACTTCGCCGGACAGTGAAGAAAGAACAGGAACCCTAACCATTTTAAAATAAAAAAAGAAACTGGTAATCATGAAAAAAAATTATACAGGTATGAAAAAATATGCGTTAATCATTGTTATTATGTTTGCAGGTTTACAGATTTATGCCCAGCAAATGCCACTCCGCAGCCAGTATATGCTGGATTATTTTAGTTTAAATCCGGCAGTAGCAGGCAGTATGGATTATACCCCAATCAACTTAAGTGTAAGGCAGCAGTGGGTCGGTTTTGAAGGAGCCCCCTCATCCCAGTCTATCAATGCTCACACCTATATTGGTAGCAATGTAGGAATGGGTGCAGCGTTTTTCAATGAACTTGCAGGGCCTTCGCGACGCACAGGAATGTCCGTTTCATTTGCTTATCATCTGCAATTATCAAAGGATTTTTCACGGAAACTGTCTTTTGGCTTGTCTCCGGTATTTTATCAGCACTACATCAACACAGAAATGCTGACAACAGACGTAGAAGGGGACCCCGTGATTGAAGGCGGATTTGAAACCAAATTATCACCTGATGCCAACTTTGGAATGATGTTATCTGAAAAAAACAGCTATTTTGTGGGTTTGTCAATTTATAACCTGCTGGAGCTGCGTACTGACCTCTTTCAGGTAATGGATGACAACAACAATCCTGTTAAACGTACATTTTATTTAACGGGTGGATATATGTTCCATCTCAATAAAGAATTTGATTTACATCCCTCTGCGCATTTGCAGTATCAAATGAACTCCCTTTTCCAGGGTGAAATTGCACTCAGAGGTATTTATAACAACCTGATTGGTCTTGGTGTATCATACAGATACGAGGATGCCGTAGCCTATATGCTTTCTGTTAACCTCAACAACATCAGAATAGGATATTCTTATGATATGACAACATCCAACATAAAAAATCATGCTTTTGGTTCACATGAGTTTCATTTAACTTACAGGATTTTTGAAAGAGACAAAAGCAAAAAACCGAGCCTTGATGGTAATACCCCTATGTTTTATTAAAAAGTAAAAGTACTTGAATAAAATCTGATAATAATGCGCCTTGAAAAATTCTTATATGTATTGATTATTACGCTGTTGAGCAGTTTACATTGTTTCTCCCAGGATTCTAAGATCATTGAAATGATGAATGACGGCGAATATGAGGAAGTTGTCCAAATTTTAAGTACTGGAAAATCTTTGGAAAAAATGGAGCTTGGTAATTTATCTGCATTAGGCTTGTCTTATATTAAACTGAAAAATTATACCGATGCAGAACTGGTATATCAGGAAATTACAAGCAGAAGAAATGCCAATATCAAACATTCTACGTATTATGGTGAAATTTTGTTTATCAACAAAAAATTTGACAAGGCCAAAGAAGCGTTTAATACTTTCCTGGAAGCACATCCGGATAACAAAGATGCCCTGTTAAAAATACAGTCATGTGACTCTGTGAAGAAGTGGCAGAATTACAGCACTGACGTGACTATTGATAATATAGAAAACCTGAATACTCCCTACGAGGAAAAATCATCGTTGAGGATTGATGATAAAATGGTTTTTGTCAGTAACCGCATTCCCAAAGCCTACCGTAATAATCCGGATCTAAGCAAAAATGCACTGTTAGGCTACTTAATTATGAACGATAGCCTTGAAGTGTTTCAGGAAGATTTAATGAAGGATTATACATGTCAGGCAATGGACTATTGCGCTGCAACTGATATGTTGGCTTTCACCCTGCGCAAAAAGAAAAAGTATCTGGAGGAAGTAGAATTATCAAAAGCCGGTATATACTTCCGTAACCTCAATGCTGAATCGGATAGCCTTATTCTTTTTCACTGGGATGATTGTCCGGAGGATATTAATATCGCACATCCTGCTTTTTCTGTTGACGGGAAACGTTTGTATTTCGCTTCTGACATGCCCGGAGGTCAAGGTGGCAATGACCTGTATTATTCTGATTTTAAAAACGGAAAATGGTCTGAACCGGTTAACCTGGGGGAACACATCAACACTAACAGACATGAGGTTTACCCGGTGGCAGGCGGAGATACCGTACTCTATTATTCATCGGACGGGATGCCTGGGTACGGAAACCTGGATGTCTTTATGTCCGAAATACAAGGCGATAACTTTGGAAAACCTGTAAACTTGAAAGCACCGGTAAATTCCATCGGTAATGATTTTTCCTATTATAAAACCGATGAATACCGTGGCTATCTGACATCCAACAGGTCAAGCATGAGTAAAGGAATGAATGATCTTTTCAAACATGAACGTCCTGAACCGGTAATTGTAGAAAAAGAAGAAGAACCGGAAGAAGAACCGGAAGAAATTTTGGTATTCAATCCTGAAAATTTTAAGCCTCACCCTGTGTTTTTTGATATCAATAAAGCCGAAATTGATGAGGTTTTTTCAGCGGTTTTAAACCAGATTGCCGATACCCTAAAAACCTATGATGATATTTCCCTTTGTGTTATAGGGCATTCAGGAACAAAAGGACCTGTAAAATTCAGTAAAAAACTTGCTGGAGAGCGTGCTGAGAACATAAAATCATATCTAATAGAAAAAGGTGTAGATAAAGACAGAATTACCACTAAAAATGCCGGCATTACAAAAGACCGCAATGTGGATGGAGTTGATTATCATGTGCAGATAGGCTCCTTAAAAGCAAGTGATGCAAAAAAATGGTATGCGGATAAACTTGAAAATAACTACAACATCCATCGTTTTAAAAACGGAGAATATTCTGTTTATGCCGTCGGTAATTGCCGGAATAAAAAAGAAGCCCAAAAGTTGAAAGATACAATTGAAAGTGAATATGGATTGGAGTCATTGCTTGTAATTTGTTCTTCAAAAGATAAATTGCTGGCAGATTGCTACTATGCTTTCAACCGCCGTGTGAGTTTTGAATGGAAATAGTCAAAACCAGCATTGTCTTCTGATGAGGTAGTTTTTATAGTCTTCATATTTTCCGTCCCTGGAATAATTTTATTTTCTTTTAATCCATAAGATATTAATTTTGTAAACATGGAGCTTTTATTGGCATTTCTGTTTATTGCTTTGGGCATCTCATTTTTATGTTCACTTCTTGAAGCTGCTTTGTTAAGTGTTACACCAAGCTATATAAGTTTGTTGGTACAGCAGAAAAAAAGATATGGAAAAATCCTCGCCGGATTCAAAGAAAACATTGACCGTCCATTGGCAGCTATCCTTACCCTTAATACCTTTGCTCATACCATAGGCGCTGCAGGTGTTGGAGCTCAGGCGCAAAAATTGTGGGGAGATGCCTCCCTTTCTGTAATTTCAGCGGTACTTACCTTACTTATTTTAGTGTTTTCTGAAATTATTCCCAAAACACTTGGGGCAAACTACTGGAAAAGACTGGTTAGATTCACCGCCTATACCTTAATTGTCCTGATATATTCTCCATTATATCCTTTTATTTGGCTTAGTCAGATCATCACAAGGGTGTTCAGAAAACCGGATAAATCCAAAAATGAAATACGCCAGGAAGTACTGGCCATGGCAAAATACGGTGCCGAAACGGGTGCCCTGAAAAAAAATGAAAGCAAAATTGTGGAAAACCTGATGCGTTTTCAGTTTATCCGTGCCCGGGATATTATGACACCACGAGTGATGATCAAATGTATAAATGAAAAAACCAGGGTGAATGATTTTTACGATAAAATTGTGGACATTGGATTTTCAAGAATCCCGGTTTATAAAGAATCTTCCGAAAATATCACGGGTTATTTGCTCAAAGAAGATGTACTCTCGGAAATCATCAACAATAAAGATTCAAATAAGTGTATCTCAGAAATTAAGCGGGATATTCTTGTTGTCCCGGAAAGCACGCCTGTATTCAAGCTGTATGAAAAAATGATAAATTCAAATGAAATGATTTCCCTGATTGTTGATGAATATGGCGTTACTGCCGGGTTAGTTACCATGGAAGACATCATTGAAACTATCCTCGGACTGGAAATTGTGGATGAGACCGATGACATTGAAGATTTGCAGAAATACGCAACAGAACGCTTGAAGAAAAGGATATGAAGCTTTTAATCACATCCGGCATAGCGTCCGTCAATAATATAAGAAACTCTTTATTTTTAAAATCCAAAATCCAAAGTTCAAAATATAAACCAACTTCTAAATCCCAATTTTTCAAACTAATTGCTATGTAAGGGATTTCTCATGTTTGTATTATTTTTTTGGGATTTTAGATTTTGAATTTTGTTTTTTGATCTTTTGAGTAAATGTTCGACTTTATGTACACACACTGCATAGTATAACATAAAAGCAATATACCCGGAGGTTCAATTTTTAACACTGATTTTATTTATCCTTCGCTGATGCCTGCCTCCTTCAAACTCGCTGTTAAGAAACGTTTTGGCAATGCTAAGGGCTTTTTCAGCCGAAACAAATCTTGCAGGAATGGAGCATACATTGGCATTGTTGTGTTGACGCGCAAGGGCAGCAATTTCTTCATTCCAGCACAAAGCAGACCGAATGCCCTGGTGCTTGTTGGCTGTCATGCTGATGCCGTTTCCGCTGCCACAAAAGGTAAAACCCAGCTTACTTTCCCCGGATTCCACACTTTCGGCCAAAGGATGGGCATAATCAGGATAATCTGTACTCTTTTCCGAATCAGTGCCAAAATCTTTTACATCATACCCTGACTGATGCAAATAATGTTTTACGATTTCTTTTGTTTCATATCCGGCATGATCGGCTGCCAGAGCTATTTTTGTTTTTTTCATAATACATGTTCGTTTTAATAAGGCCTTAAATAATGAACGCAATCTTATAAACCATGAAAATAAGAAAAATTGTTTAAATTCGTACCAAATTAAATTATTCATATGCATTTTATTGCTATTATACCTGCTCGTTATGGGTCCACCCGTTTTCCGGGAAAACCCCTTGCTGACATCAACGGTAAAGCTATGATACAAAGGGTGTTTGAACAAGCTTCAAAATCCTTTGACACTGTTTTTGTTGCCACTGATGATAAACGTATTGCCCGGAAGGTGGATGATTTTGGGGGCAGATATATCATGACCTCCAGGCGCCATAAAAGTGGAACTGACCGTTGTGCCGAGGCAATTGAAATAATCCGTGACCTGGAAAAAAAAGATTTTGATGTTATTGTCAACGTGCAGGGCGATGAGCCGTTTGTACAGCCTGAACAATTTGCTCAGATCAAAAAACCGTTCCGTTTTAAAAGAACCCAAATTGCTACCCTTGCTAAACCAATCATCAATCAGGATGATATTTTTAATCCCAACAAGCCAAAACTGATACTGAACAAAAAAAGGGAAGCCATATATTTTTCCCGTTCTCCAATCCCGTTTATCAGGGGAAAGCATCAGAAAAAATGGATTTCCCAACACCAATTTTATAAACACATCGGCTTGTATGCTTATCGCTATAAGGTGCTGAAAGAAATTGCAGCTTTAGAACGTACACCACTGGAAATCGTTGAATCTCTGGAACAATTGCGCTGGATCGAAAACAGTTATAAGATCCGTGTCGAAATGACTGAACATGAAGCGGTGTCTATTGATACAAAAAAAGACCTTGACCGCCTCGAACACATTGGACTGATTTAAATTATGCGTATTGCTGTTAATACAAGACTATTGCTCAAAAACAAACTCGAAGGCATAGGGTGGTTTTCGTATGAAAGCCTGAAGCGGATAGTGACTGCACACCCTGAACATGAATTTATTTTTATTTTCGACAGAAAGTACGATCCGGATTTTGTTTTTGCAGATAACATTATTCCGGTGGTGGCCAAACCTCCTGCACGACATCCTGTACTGTGGTGGTTATGGCTCGAATGTGTGATTCCTCGTGTGTTAAATAAGTATAAAGCTGACATGTTTGTCAGCCCCGACGGGTTTTTGTCATTGCGCTCAATAGTACCATCTCTTGTTGTAATTCACGATATTAATTATGAGCATTTCCCTGAACAGTTACCACTAATGGTGCGTAAGTTTTACCGGTGGCATTTTCCTAAAGCGGCAAAAAAAGCCTGCAGGATTGGGACTGTATCAGAATATTCAAAACAGGACATTGCCTCTGTATATGATATCAGTACGCAAAAAATTGATGTGTATTATAATGGTGCCAACAGCCTGTATCAACCTGCCAGCGAAGGAAAAAAAGCATCCGTTCGACAGGAAATTACCGGCGGAAATCCCTATTTTATTTTTATAGGGGCATTAAATCCCAGGAAAAATGTTCCCGGGTTGCTGAAAGCTTTTGACAGATTTAAAAAAACAGATAAAAAAAACCATAAACTGGTTGTTGTGGGAGGTGCCATGCACCAGTCGCATGCCATCAGTAAGACGATGAACCAAATGCAACATAAAAACGATGTGGTTTTTACCGGAAGGATGGCTGTTGAAAAGCTTAGCGGTGTGATGGGAGCTGCACAGGCTTTGGTTTTTGTCCCGTTTTTCGAAGGTTTTGGGATTCCCATTGTTGAAGCCATGAATGCCGAAGTTCCTGTTGTTTCCAGCAATTGTACATCCATGCCCGAAGTTGCCGGGGAGGCTGCCCTTTTGGTTGACCCATACAATACAGAAGAAATTGCATCTGCCATGCAGAACATTGCACAGAAAGATGATCTCCGAAAAAAACTGATTGAAAAAGGCCGTAAACAACGCATGAAATTCAGTTGGGACAAAACCGCTGAAAAGTTTTGGTTGTCAATAGAAAAATGCCTGCATGAAATTGAACAATGACAATATGTTTGACGGGAAAATAACTGCCGGATGCGATGAAGCCGGACGCGGTTGCCTTGCCGGGCCGGTTTTTGCCGCAGCGGTGATACTCCCGGATGGTTATACCAGTGAAGTGCTCAACGATTCCAAGCAACTTAATGAAAAAAAGCGGCTGATGATGCGGGAGGAAATTGAAGCAAAAGCACTTGCATGGGCAGTGGCCTTTGTTCCGCCAGCCGAAATTGATAAAATAAACATTTTGCATGCCTCCATTAAAGCCATGCACCTAGCCCTGGGTAAATTAAAACAAGTGCCGGAAGCCGTACTGGTGGATGGCAATAAATTTTCACCCTGGGAGGATAAGCCCTTCCGTTGCATCGTTGGTGGCGATGGTATAATTGCCAACATTGCTGCAGCAAGTATTTTAGCCAAAACCTACAGGGATGACTACATGGTGAAACTCCACCGGGAATTTCCTGTGTACGCATGGAATCACAACAAAGGATACCCGACAAAGTCACATCGTACAGGCATACAGGATGCCGGCATTTCTCCCCATCACCGGCGGAGCTTCCGCCTGACGGACACCCAGCAAAGAATTGATTTCCCACACAGTAAATAATCCGTATTTTTCGTTCAAAGCGTTTCTGTTTTTTATAATTTTGCCTGGATTTAAATGCACAAAAAAATGGTTGATATTAAGGCAAATATTCAGAAGCTACGCAACGAAATTCCGGAAAATGTCAAACTGGTAATCGTTACCAAAACCAGAACAAATGAAGAAATCATGGAAGCTTATGATACAGGGGAGCGGGTTTTTGGCGAAAACAAGGTGCAGGAACTGATCGCTAAACAACCACAATTCCCCTCAGACATCCAATGGCACATGATTGGTCATCTGCAAACAAACAAAGTAAAATACATTGCCGCCTGGGTATCCATGATTGAAGCTGTGGATCGTATGAAATTGCTGCGGCACATCAATAAAGAAGCCAAAAAGAATGACAGGGTAATTCCATGCCTGCTGCAATTTCACATTGCCGATGAAGAGACAAAGTTCGGGTTAAGCCCGGAGGAAGCTGAAGAAATATTAAGCAGCAGCGAATTTCAGGAAATGGATCACATAAAAATTTGTGGTGTGATGGGCATGGCAACATTTACCGGTGATATGGAAAAGGTAAGCAGTGAATTCCGGCACCTGAGCAATATCTTCGGGCAAATAAAAAAGCAGTTTTTCGCTGACGATAAGGATTTTCGTGAAATATCCATGGGGATGTCAAACGATTACAAAGTAGCGCTTAACGAAGGGACTACCATGCTGCGCATCGGAAGCACCATTTTCGGGCCACGTAAAACACACTGAATGGCCTTATTTCTAAACCATAACCCCGGGGATGCAGGAATAAGCATTTATGGCTTGCCCGGGAATGCTTCACTGAACGGTAAAAGCACCGGAAGAAACTTGCTTTATTAAAATTATGACGTAAATATTTATCATACATATGCTATAATTTAAAATAATAGGATATATTTGTGAAATAAGCCTGTAGTCAATATGTATATCCGGGGCAGTTTGATTTAACGAGTTGATCAGAATAAACTTCAATAAAAACAAATAATTATGTAAATATTGCTAACAAAAAGGAGAAAAACCATGAAAAAAGAAGGAATCATTTTAGGTTTAGCAGCCTTATTGTTTTTAACGGGTTGTAAAAAAGACGATGACGAAAATGGATTTTTGACAGTTAAGATGTCTAGCTGGAACAATTATATGAACAGCAGTAAAACGACGCTGGCTACTAAGGAAAATGGCGATACAATTACGCTTGATATCGTGGATATGAAAAAATTCAGATTTGATCTTAAAGTGACCACAGATGAAATTACTGCAGGTGTTCCTGATGATTTTGACTGGATAAGCATTTATGAATCAAATCAGACCTTGCTTGATAGTGAGAGGGATTTTCAATTTGAACTACCGGTAGGCAATTATCGGGGCATAGGTATCATGCAGGGAAACCAGCACCATTGGGTATGCAATTATGATGGTGACGTGATTGAAATTCCCAGCCTGAATAACGACGAGTTATCGGATGAAGCCATTATATATGATATTTTTGGTGAAAACGGATTGTTTGTATTGGATGAGAATGATTTATTGGAAGCCGCCTCAAACAATGAAAAATTAGGGACTTTTGAAATTTTACCCGGAAAAAATACCTCTGTAACCATTAGAATGAATCTTGCAACACTGGACTGGTATGACAATGATGGTGACGGCCAATGGAGTGAGGGAGATGATATTGGTAACTGGACATTACCGGAGGGAGTAACCACCATGGCAGACTTTATTGTTGAGTATGACTAACAATTATCTGTTCAATGGTTTGTTTTAGAATGAACAAGACAAAAAATTCTCAGCCCGGGATGGTTATTCTCCGGGCACGTAATGTTTGCCTTCGAGTGCCAGCTCATACCGCCTGCTTACTTCATTCCAGTCAATGACATCCATGAAAGCATCAATGTAACTACCGCGTTCATTTTTGTACTGCAGGTAATAAGCATGTTCCCACACATCAATTGCCAGCAGTGGATATCCCTGATTGTCACTTATGCTCATCAACGGGTTGTCCTGATTCGGGGTGCTGGTGATCAACAGCTCACCTGAGTCATCCATGATCAGCCATGCCCAGCCGCTACCAAAATGGCCTTTAGCTGCAGTACTGAATGCTTCAAAAAACGCATCCATACTGTCATAAGTTTCTTCTATCTCCGCTTTCAGATCGGCGGAAGGTTCTGTATCGTCAGGGGTCATGTTATCCCAGAAAACCCAGTGGTTGTAGTATCCACCGGCATTGTTCCTTACGTCAGCATCGTAATTGTCAATTTCTGAAAAAATCTTTGCCAGGCTTTCACCCTCCGCTGAGGTGCCCTCAATGGCATTCAGGAATTTTTTGTAATACCCTTTGTGATGTTTCCCATAGTGTAATCTCATGATCTCAGCATCAATATGTGGCTCCAGCGAATCTGCTGCATAAGGTAAATCATCAAAATAATACACGCTTTCAGGAACACCCGCAGATGTTACGCTGATTTTTATTGTTTCCGGTTTGTCCTTATCTGGCAATTTTTTTGTAGCCTCTTCTTTTTCTCCTGTCTGGCAAGCTGCCAGCCCAAATATCATCATCGGGATTAATACATATTTCATGTGTTTCATAACTTGTGATTTTTTATGATTCTTTTTCATTTGCCGTTTAGTTCACTTTTAAATTCAAAGGTATTCATGTTCTTCAACATTCCAAGATTTTAATATGTTTTTATTTCTGTGAACATCAAAAAAAAATGCGATCTTAAAACGAAACCACACAGCCTGTTTTAGCCTTTGACTGACGCGTATAAGACCTTATTTTTTATTGGGAGTTAAAGATAAAAAAAATATGTCAATACATCAGGATTATCTTTAAAGATTTATTCCCCATGATATTCTATAGCGTAAGGCCATGCATTTTCCTGCTGCTTTAAAAACCTGACTAAATCTTTCAAAACCTATGCTATAACATACATACACACAAATCTGTGATTATACAATGGGGGAACAAAAATCGATAAAAGCTGAAAAAATATTTTTTTTTGTCTTTTCCGGATAAGCTTTGTAATTAAAAATAAAGTACTAAATTTGCTGCATTAAAATCACAAAACAAGCCTGTCTGTCATGTTTGCCGGCGGTTAACATGCCTGAAAAAAGCAGCCAGGAAAAAAAGAGTAAAGAGTGTGATTTTTGAATTGTAAAACAATTGCAAATGCGTTTATAAATAAAAACAAGATGCGTAAATTTGACAACCGATTATCATGGTTGAAAAACAAAGATCAAAGCATTAACGGTTAATTAAAACATCGTGAATTAATGAATTCGATAATTAAACCATTAACTGACACATTTTGCAACGAAAGTGACAACAATGCCCGGAAAGCAGAGGCTAGCATTCTGAAGGAGGCGGAAGGAATAGCAATTGATGTAATAAGAAATATAATATAATAATTATGTCTTCTATCATTCTTAAAACAGCAACACGGATACTATTGCCTATCTTATTGTTGTTCTCCGTGTTTATGCTAATTCGTGGCCATCAGGAGCCCGGTGGTGGTTTTGTCGGTGGTTTGATAGCCTCGATGGCATTTGCATTATATACCATTGCCAATGGTATCAGCAAAGCCCGTAAAGTATTTCCGTTTAAACCCAATGTTTTCATTATTACCGGGTTGTCTTTTGCATTGTTCAGTGGTATATTGTCTTTGTTTTCGGGCAATCCTGCATTTACAAGCATCTGGGGGTCTTTTGAGGTTCCGGTATTAGGCCCGCTCAGCACCCCGTTGCTTTTTGATATTGGGGTTTATTTGGTTGTTTTCGGTGTTTCTACAGGCATCATTTTTACTTTGAAATTAAAAAATGTATAAATGGAGTATTTATTAGCAATACTGATAGGTGGTTTATTTGCAGGTGCAATATATATGATACTGCGACGCAATATCATCAAATTGATCATCGGATTAATGTTGTTGGCGCATGCATGTAATTTATTGATTTTTACTATTTCTACAACCGTCAGAGGCAAAGCACCCCTGATAGAGGAAGGTGAAAAGCACATACAGGATGCAGTGGCGGATCCGATCCCTCAGGCACTTGTTCTTACGGCTATTGTTATTGGTTTTGGCGTATCAGCTTTTACCATCGTGCTTATAGAGCAGGTATTCCAGACAACGGGAACCGATGACTCTAAAGATTTAAATGTATATGATAAATAAAGTGGTGATGAGTAAGTAAAACAGGCTATGAACATAATATTGATTGCACCGATTTTATTTCCGTTATTTCTCGGATTGTTGACCCTGGCAACATGGAGAAAGCGACGGCTACAAGAAATGATTAACCTGACCGGATCATTTATTTTTCTGGCAATTGGCATTCTTCTGGTCAGGGAAGTTTTGCAAAACGGCATTTTACACACACAGGCAGGAAACTGGCCGGCCCCTTTCGGGATTTCGATTGTTGCCGATACTTTCAGCAGCATCATGGTACTAATTACCTGTGTCATGGCTTTTGCTACTTCATTGTATTCACTTTCTTCCATGAAAAGTAAGCAACGGAAATTGTCTGACATGAGGAAAAAAAGAAGACAGTTTGCTTATTATCCACTCCTGAATATTATGTATATGGGTATCTGCGGGGCTTTTTTAACCGGAGATTTGTTTAATATGTACGTTTGGTTTGAGGTAATGCTGATTTCTTCTTTTATGTTGTTATCCATCGATGGTACCAAAGCACAATTAGAAGGCACCTTCAAATATGTAACCATCAATCTTATTTCTTCCGCCTTTTTTCTTACAGGTATAGGTTTTTTATACGGCCTCACCGGTACGTTGAATATGGCAGATTTGGCTGTGAAAGTGGCTGAAATTGAAAACCAGTCACTGGTAACTTTAATTGCCATGTTTTTCCTGATTTGTTTTGGCATAAAGGCGGCTGTATTTCCTTTGTTTTTTTGGTTGCCGGCATCATATCACACTCCTCCAATCAGCATTGCGGCCATTTTTGCGGGAATGCTCACCAAAGTGGGGGTTTATTCCCTGATCAGGGTTTTTACCCTTATTTTTGTAAATGATGTTGGATATACACATACCATATTGTTGTGGATTGCCGGATTAACGATGTTTGTCGGGGTGCTTGGTGCCGCTTCTCAATATGATATGAGAAGAATCTTGTCTTTCCATATCATCAGCCAGATAGGATACATGGTTCTTGGCCTCGCTTTATATACACCATTGGCGGTAGCAGGTGGTATATTTTATATCATGCATCACATCATTGTAAAAGGTAATCTGTTCCTGGTTGCCGGATTAATCAACCGCCTGAAAGGCACTTTTGATATACGGAAAATTGGGGCATTGGTCAATGTTTATCCGCTCCTGGGCGTTATGTTTCTGATCCCTGCCTTATCACTTGCAGGCATGCCTCCCTTGTCAGGATTTTGGGCAAAATTCTTTGTTATCAAAGGGGGACTGCAAGTCGGGGAATATTTCCTGGTCGTAGTGGCTTTGGTTGTCGGACTCCTTACCCTTTATTCTATGATGAAAATATGGAATCAGGCTTTCTGGAAAAAAGACCCGGAACTTGTTGAGGACAAATCCGAGGTAGTACCCGGGTTGTTTTCTAAACAAAATGTATTTATGACAATCCCGATTATATTTCTGGCTCTGATTACAATCACCATCGGGTTTTACCCTGAACCCTTTTTCCTGGTTGCAGAAAGGGCTGCGAATGAGCTTATGAACCCATCTATTTATATTGAAACAATATTAGGAAACACACCATAATATGAAAACATTTGTTTATAATATCTTGCTCACTTTTATATGGATAATGCTGACCATGAAGTTGACTCCTGTAAATTTCATTTTTGGATTTGTTGTCAGTTACTTTCTCTTGTGGTTTATAAACAGGAACAGCCAAAACAACGGTTATTTTAAATTATTGCCTAACATTATAGCATATTTGACCATTTTTGTCAAGGAGGTTATTTACGGGAGTTTTAAAATATTTTACGACATCATCACGCCAAAGCATTATATGAATCCCGGCATCATAGCGGTTCCGCTGGATGCCAAAACTGACATTGAAATTACCCTTTTGGCCAACAGCATTACCCTTACTCCTGGAACGACAAGCCTTGCTGTATCGGAAGATAAAAGCACCTTGTACGTTTACAGCGTTTATATTGATAAAAAAGATAAAGAAAAAACCGTCCAGGGCATTAAAAATGGATTGGAGCGAAAATTATTGGAGGTATCAAGATGCATTTAGAAACAATAATAACATATTTTGTTTTACCGGTGTTGAGCTTGTCTATGCTGCTCATCTTTATCCGGTTATTCAGAGGGCCGAGCCTGATTGATAAAGTGATTGCTCTCGATTTGCTGGTAATTGTCGGTATCGGTTCATTCTCTGCATACGCTATCCTGTATAAGCAATCCATGATTTTAGACGTATCTTTGATACTCGCCATTATTGCTTTTTTGAGTACAGTTGCTTTTACTTATTACTACAAAAAAAATAAGAAGAATAAAAAACAATAATCATTATGATGACATTGACAGAATACCTTGTTTTATTTTTTCTCATCATCGGATCGTTATTTATCCTGGTTGCATCCATCGGCTTGCTTAAAATGCCTGATGTATATTTGCGTATGTCTGCTTCTACCATTGCCGGAACTTTTGGCGTTGCCTCCATGCTCGTTGGGGCAGCTATATATTTTGCAGATATCACCATTACATTGCATATAGCCGGGGTCATTGTCTTTTTAATTCTTACTGTCCCCATTGGAGCTCATATGCTGGGAAAAAATGCCCATCTTATCGGATTGAAAATGTGGGATAAAACAGTGTGTGATGACCTTAAAGGTAAATTCAATGAAGAAACCAATACGTATGACGGTATAGAACAATAATTTTTAACAGAGAAATTATGCTTTCAATAATAATCATCGGATTTGTAGCGGCAATAATAGCGCCTTTTGTTCATAAGCAATGGCCAAAAATTTCCGGAGCGATACTTAGCTTCGTCCCGATATATATATTTGCTCATCTGTGTACTTTTATCCCGGCTGTTGCTCAGGGAGAGACTTTTTTATTGCAGCATACCTGGTTTCCTTCCATGGATGTCAATGTCAATTTTTTGATTGACGGCCTCAGCCTTACGTTTGCTTTTATCATCAGCGGCATTGGTGCTATTGTTGTTTACTATGCAAGCGGCTACCTTGCCGGACATAAGAAGCTGGCAAGATTCTACGGTTATCTGCTTTTCTTTATGACTTCAATGCTTGGGGTGGTATTGTCTGATAACATTTTTGCGCTTTTTATTTTCTGGGAACTAACCAGCTTCAGCTCGTATTTACTCATTGGTTTTAATCATGAGGCTGAGCGTTCAAGATATGCTGCATTGCAAGCACTGTTGGTTACCGGTGGTGGTGGCCTTGCTATGCTTGCCGGATTATTGATGATGGGGCATATTGGTGGCAGCTATTCGGTTTCTGAATTGTTCAACCAATCATCTGCCATTGTTGGTCACCATCTTTACATCCCCATTATTATTCTTATTTTACTTGGTGCATTTACCAAATCTGCACAATGGCCTTTCCATTTTTGGTTACCCAATGCCATGGAAGCCCCGACACCGGTGAGTGCTTACCTGCATTCTGCTACCATGGTGAAAGCTGGTGTGTTTCTTATTGCACGATTTACACCTGTATTAGCAGGCCCGGAAATATGGCATATTATCCTTATTAGCTTTGGGGGACTTACCATGCTAATGAGTGCGGCGATGGCAGTAGGACAAAATGATTTGAAAAGAATTTTGGCCTATACCACCGTCAGTGCCCTGGGGATTATGGTATTTTTGCTAGGCATGGGCGGAGCTTACGCCATTACAGGTGCCATTACTTTTCTGGTGGTGCACTCCCTGTATAAAGGCGGTCTGTTTCTTGTGGCAGGGGCCATCGATCATGAAACCGGGACGCGGGACATCAGAAAATTATCAGGCTTAAGAAAATACCTGCCTTTTATTACCATTGGTGCTGTTTTGGCAGCATTCTCCTACGCAGGACTCCCGCCGTTTTTAGGTTTCATTGCCAAAGAACTGATATATGAATCCACTGCGCATTTTGTTATTAATCCTGTGTTTTTAACCAGCCTTGCTGTCCTTACCAACATGTTTCTTGTGGCAACAGCCATTATGGTGGGTATTAAACCTTTTTTCGGGAAATTTACCGAAACCCCCAAACATCCGCATAAGTCTCCGTTTTCATTGTGGGTTGGTCCCGTTTTGCTGGGAGTGCTGGGACTTATATTCAGCGTTTTGCCTTTTCTGATAGATAACATTATCGGCCAGAGTGTTCTGGCCATAAGTCATGATCTCGGTGTTCACCTTTCTTTATGGCATGGCTTCAGTCCCATTCTTCTGTTAAGTTTGATTACGCTCCTGGGAGGTATCGGGGTGTATTCGCTTACCGGGTTCATTAAAAAACATGAATCACTGTTTAATACCCTTGACAAGTTTGGCCCCGAAGCTTTTTATAATGTTTTATTGAAAGGGCTTGTTTCTTTTTCTGAGAAACAAACCAGGTTTTTCCAAAGTGGCAGCCTGAAAAATTATGTATATTACATCCTCAGCTTTTTTATTGGCATCATTTTATTTACCATGCTTAAGAATCAGTTGCTCGGATTTATCAGTGTTGATTTTTCGGATATTTATTTCTATGAATTGCTCATCGTGGTTATCATGTTGCTGGCTGTCATCCTGGCCATTGTTTCGAAATATGTTATGGGGTCTGTGGCCGCGTTGGGTATTGTTGGTTTTAACATTGCCCTTCTGTTTGCCTTTTTAAGTGCCCCTGATCTGGCACTTACCCAGTTTTCGATCGAAACATTGACTGTCATTCTGCTTGTATTGGTGGTTTATAAAGTGCCTAAGATAAAAAGTATGTCCTCATCAGGTGTGAAAACCAGGGATGCATTGATATCTGTACTCGCCGGGACAACGATAACAGCTGTGGTATTGATCGTGCTTAATAACCCCGCGGAAACCAAAATAAGCAGTTATTTCCTCGAAAATTCTTATATCATGGCTCACGGGCGCAATATTGTCAATGTCATTTTGGTGGATTTCAGGGCATTGGATACCATGGGAGAAATTACAGTGTTGTCCCTGGCTGCCATTGGTGTCTATACTCTTTTGAAATTCAGACACCGGAAAGCTTGATTGACTAACGAAGAAAGGTAATGTACGATGCGATGCCGAAGCAAGCGATACCGAAGCGGCTTATACGTGAATAACTATCAGTGAAGCCAGTGGTATCACAACCCTGCCTGCCAACAATTAGGATTGAACACATATCGGCATTAAAAACCATACTGTATGTATATCAATGAATTAAAAAATCTTACTGTCAAACTCAGGTGTTTTCCCCGTTACTCCACACACCAGCTCAGCAATACATCTGACATGTCTTTGTAAAAACAGTTGTAATGTTCGTTTTTACTTTCTACACTGATGTAATTATTATCGGCATCGTGCCCAACAATTTGCATCTGTTGTTTAAAATTCTTCAGGTTGTTGTTGATTTTATAAACGCTCTCTTTTGCAGACCAAAACAAGGTAAGAAGACGGATGTCTTCGGCAGCCAACTGTTTTTCCTTATGCGTAAGAAATTTTCCGGCGGCTTTTTTGATCCGGTTTCCGGGGATTTCCAGGTCAATGCCTACTGGAGACTGTGAAATGGCAATGGTGGCATGTGTTTTACAATGCGAAATGCTGATGTTGTACCCGCTGTTTTTCAGTTGAGGTTTTTTTTGGTTATACGTTAAGTTGTTTTCAAGCCCTGCTTGATACAACAAATGTCTTACCGCAATAAATTCCCGTTTTCTCTGCCTGCTTTTGAACTTATTCAGTTGGCTTCTATCTTTATCTGACAAGGGGAATAATTCACCGGAATAATGCCGCGGCAGTTGCTGCAGATAAATGGTTATGTCTTCGGATGGTATAATGTGGTGAATGATCATAATGGCTCTATTCTAATAAATTGTTGATATGTTTAAAAATTTGTGTTTTTAATAATCATTGGATAAAGTTCCAAATAAGGTGTTAGGGGGTAGGATTTAGGGGTTAGGTCGTGAGACTTCTTACCCCTAAATCCTAACTCCTAACACCTAAATCCTTATTTTGAACTTAATTAGTGTGTTCAATAGCAAAGATAGTTAATTTTTCAAATCACGCGGTATTTTGAATGTAGGGATGATAATTTAATTCCAGCTTGTTGTTTCCATTAAATGTTCAATATCTTTTTTTAAAAAATCCAGTACAGGAGCAATGCTGTCTTTGTTTGGTTTCATCCCAAAGTAAAGCGATCCCCTGACAAAATGCTCACTGCTGTCTGTCATGTAAAACTGTACCCAGGAGGCCACATTGCCTTTGAGTTCATACATAATGCCATACACCCCCGCCGTATCGTTTGCAAACGCTTTTTCGTCGATGGCAGAAGCTTTTACAGTATGCTTATACACCATTTCCCTGGTGTCTTCAGTTAGGGTTTTGAGTTCATTGTTGACTTTTTTGTATGTAAAATAAATGGTGGCTTTGTTCAGCGGAAAATACAAATTAAGCCAACAGGGATGAGGCTCTTGCCCTTTGAGCACTATGGCATATTCGGGATAATCAAAATGATAGGGACATTCTCCGTCGTATCGGATATAGTTTTTTTCGGGCAGGTCAATACGGAAATATCCTTTTGGTTTGGGACTTGCTGGTTTGTTTTTACAACTGTATGTTATCAATCCTGCCGGCACAATCACAATGTACAGCAGAAACATCCACTTATTTTTCGTCATCTTTAATATTCACTTTTATGGATTTGATGCGCCGGTTATCAACCGAGGTTATTGTGAAAATAAAATTTTTATACGGAACATTTTCATTTTTAGCCGGCATTTCACCCTTGATTTCAAGAATAAGCCCCGCCAGAGAATCTGCATCCCCTTTAATTTCATCAAATTCGTTGCTGTTACAATTCATAATTTTACAAAAATCATTGAGAGAAGTCCTGGCATCGAATTCCCATAAATTTTTTCCTGTTTTTTTGTACAGGTTTTCTTCCATATCAGATTCATCAATGATTTCTCCAACAATCTCTTCAAGGATATCTTCTAGTGTAACCAACCCACTTGTTCCTCCATATTCATCCACAACAATAGCAAGGTGGATTTTTTTTTGTTGAAACTTCTCGAGCAAAGCAGATATCTTTTTTGATTCGGGAACAAAATAAAAATCCCTGATGAGACTTTGCCATTTAAAATCCTTTTTATCCTTTTGATTTAAGTACGACAACAGGTCTTTGGCATATAGTATCCCCTTTATATTATCCAGGTTATCTTTATACACAGGCAACCTCGAATACCCAGACTCCACAATAACCGACAATACTTTGTTCATATCCGATGAAAGATCAAGCCCGACAATGCTTAGTCTTGGTTTCATGATCTCCTTAACCTGAATGTTGCTGAAATTAACAATGCCTTCAAGCATTTCTTTTTCATCAATGAGGTTTTCGGAGGCCAGCTCAATAGCCTGACTCAGTTCTTCCATGCTGATGTTTTTGTGCCTTTTCTGCAATCGCTTGTTGATGACATCTGTACTTTTGGTAAGCAAGACAGATACCGGATAAAATATTTTACTTATCAGGTGAAGTGGTAAAGCCATGCTCATGGCATATTTACGTGCAAATTTGTTGGCATACACCTTTGGCATCAATTCGCCAAGCAGTAAAAGCACAAATGTAACGACCACAACCTGAATAATGAAACGCAGGGCCTCGGGCTCAATGGCATAAAGCAGGGGGTCTGTGACATAAGCAGCCAAAATTACAATCCCAACATTGATAAAGTTGTTGGCTACCAAAATCGTGGCTAGCAAAAACTCAGGTTTGTCTAACATTTTCATTACCACCACGCTCACACTGTTGTTTTTATCAGCAATAACCTGTTTATCTGTAGGGGTAAGTGAAAAATACGCCACTTCTGATCCTGACACAAGTGCAGAACACAGTATTAAAAAAATAATCAGTAAAATGCCAACGCCTGTTCCCATATATTTACTTGTACGTAAATGAATGCATTTTGTTAATAATATCGAACCGTTAACTGATCAGGAGATCTTTCCGGATAAATACTTCATTCAACATCATCGTATAATTTAAAACGGCAGATCATCCTCTTCATTGTTTTCTTCGCTGAATGGATCTTCATTGGGAGCGGATTCATTTTGTGGCGGTACATTCTCCTTTTTCGGGGCATCGCCTGTGGCTGCCTGTGGCGGTTGATTTTGCTGAGTATCATCATCAATGCCACGTTTGTTGATGATGCGGATTATTTGTGCCACGATTTGGGTAATGTATTTTTCCTGCCCGTTTTGATCTTCATATTTCCGGGTTTGTATCTTCCCTTCAATATATACCTGCATGCCTTTTTTGATCCTGCCCTCAACGTATTTTGCCGTGTTACGCCAGGCCACAACGTTATGCCATTCCGTACGGTTTTCCCATTCTCCGTCGTTGCGTTTGAAAGACTCGTCTGTTGCAAGTGGAAATTTTGCGAGCGGCACATCCGGTTGGATATAATTGATATCAGGGTCTTTTCCTACGTTGCCTAAAAGAATTACTTTGTTGATCATAAAAATCGAAATTTAGTGTTGGGTTTATACTTTATTTAATTATTGTCATTTCATCAACAAGATAGCTTGCCCCGGCAAATTTATCAATAATAAACAGGGCATAACGCATATCAAGGCTGATGTTACGGCACATATCAGGATTATACATCAGGTCACTCATGGTACCCTCCCAGTTGCGATCAAAATTGATACCAATCATATGACCGTCTGCATTGATCACCGGCGAACCTGAATTGCCTCCCGATGTGTGATTGCTTGCAATGAAGCAAACAGGCATGCCCCCATCATCATCAGCATATTGGCCGTAATTTTTGTTTTTATAAAGGGTTTTTAGCTTTTCCGGCACATTATAATCATACACATCCGGATCGTCTTTTTCCATGATGCCCTCAATGCTTGTATAGTGTTTGTACAATACAGCATCTTTTGGGGTGTAATTATCTACGCTTCCATAGGTGACTCGCATGGTAAAATTGGCATCCGGATAGAAGGTTTTGTTTTCTTCCCATGCCATCTGGGCAGCCATATAATGCCTGTCAAGGCTATCAAGCAGCATGTTGTAACGACCTGTTTTTGGGCTTATTTTGTCCAGGTAAATGCCTATAAAATCCTGATAAAGTTCATAAAATGGGTCTTGTTCTAATTTTTTAACTTTTCCCTTAAATCCGCATAAATAATCTGTCATGTTTTCCTCATCTGTAAACAAGGATTTTTTAAACATTTTATCAATGGTTTTATCCAGCCCCTTTTTTTCGATGGCATGCATTACCTCCGGCCAGTATTCCGTTTCGATATTATGGTAATAATAGTCCAGTATTTCTTTTGTAACGGCTTTGGAAACGCTTTTATTGTAGTCTTCAAAAAAGCCCGTAGCCCTGTTTTTTAACGACTCCACTTCGTCTTCAATACGTTCATCAGAAGCTTCCTGGTTAACAAGGTTGATTAAACTCCGGGAAGCGGAAGCCAATTTTATGAGTTCAATGCCGTTGAGTGATTCAAAAATACAGGTGGCTTTTTTTTCGTAAGGAGTCAACTTTGTGTAAATATTTTGATAATCATCCAGAATGTTTTCATATTCAGACCCCTCTGCCCAGGCTTTAAACGCTTTTTCTTCTTTGTGCTTTTTATCGATGGCCTGATATCGTTTTAGCCCGCGGTTTATACCTATCCATTTTTTCCATCCGTTGGCAATCCCGGCTACCTTGCTGGCGTACTGAATACGTATAAGTTTATCAGACTCCATGGCTGATTTCATTTTATCCAGCATACGGTCACGCATCTCAATGCGAACAGGATTAACCGTTTGTGTTGTAAGTTCCAGTTCATAACTGGGGGCATATTCATCGGTTGAACCGGGAAAACCAAAAACCATGGTAAAATCACCCATTTTATAACCTTTCAAGGATATGGGAAAATGCTTTTTGGCCTTCATCGGGATATTTTCTTCGCTGTATTCAGCCGGACTGCCATCCGGTGCTGTGTATATCCTGAATAAGGAAAAATCTCCCGTGTGCCTCGGCCACATCCAGTTATCGGTATCGCCACCGAATTTGCCAATGGATGATGGTGGAGCCCCTACCAGCCTGACATCCTTATAGGCCTTATACACAGACATAAAATATTGATTGCCATGAAAAAAGTCTTTGATGCTTACCTCATGTCCCTTGTTTTCCTTTTTATAATTCTCTCTAATTTTGCTGATATTAACATCAATGGTACTTTTTCTTTCCGTTTCAGTCATGTTTTCTTCAATGCCTTCAAGGGCTTCTGCTGTAACGTCTTGCATTTTGACCAGGAATCTAACCTCAAGCCCCTGATTAGCAAGCTCTTCGTCTTTCGACATGGCCCAAAACCCCTCAGTAAGATAATCATGCTCCAGTGTGCTGTGTTTCTGTATAAAACCATAACCACAATGATGGTTGGTAATGATCAATCCTTTATCAGAAATCAACTCCCCGGTGCAGCCCCCGCCAAAAATAACCACAGCATCCTTCATGCTGCTGTTGTTGATGCTGTATATATCATCGGCAGACAAGCGAAAGCCTTCTTTTTGCATATCTTCTATGTTATACTTTTCAAGCAAAACAGGCAACCACATGCCTTCATCAGCCCTGAGATTCAGGCTCGTCAACACAATCAATACTGCAAATAAACCAATAATCCTTCTTTTCATTTTTGTCCTCTTTACAATTTTTTAATCTTGTTTATTTATCTTTTAACCGGCATTTTAGTTTTTGATACAAATGTTGAACGGGCAGGCCAACCACGTTGTAATAAGATCCTGAAATATAATCAATGCCAATGTATCCTATCCATTCCTGTATTCCGTATGCCCCTGCCTTATCATAGGGTTTATACCGTTCGATGTAATTCCGGATTTCTGCATCCGAAATGGCGGTAAAATGCACTTTTGTTTCTGAAAAAAAACTTTCCAGGCCATCCTTGTCTTTCAAACAAATTCCTGTGATCACTGAATGTGTGTTGTTTGTTAAAAACTTCAACATTTGAAACGCGTCGGAATAATTTGTTGGTTTGCCGAGAATGGTATCCTTATGCCAAACAATGGTGTCAGCAGCGATGATAAGTTCGTTGTCGTTTTTCAGTTCAGTCAGTTCAGCCTTTTTACGTGCCAGCTCACAAGCAACATCCTGCTCCGGCAGATTTTCAGGGTAGTGTTCAATCTCAAGTTTTGAATGCCGGACGATAAACTGTAAACCCAGGTCGTGCAGTAATTGCTGCCTGCGCGGGGATTTACTGGCCAGTACGAATTTATATTGTTGATTTAATGATTCAATCATAAGATATTAATATTCAAATAAATAACGAGCGTAAACAACACGCCTGAAATGATCAGAAGTTTCAACCCGGTGCAAAACCGTTTTAATTGATACTTTCGTTTCATATTAAAAATACGGAAAGCCATAAAAGCTGCCGGCAACACGATAAGCAACATAATATAAATCATGCTCAGCGTAATGTATCGTATATAATCCAGTTCTTTTAAATAAACAAACCAACTGATAACCATAATCAGCACAAAGAAAATCAATATAATACTTATTATGGTACGAGCTGCATTTTTTCCCATGCGGATTGGCAATGTGGCCGCCCCGGCCTGGTAGTCACCTCTGAAATCTTTAATGTCTTTGGCGATCTCGTGAGCCAGATACACAAGAAAAACCGCTCCGCTGAATCCCAGGCTTAGCATCAGCAGGTGGTGATATTTGGCAGATGGAATAGCGTTTCCCATAAGTTTAACAGCAAAGAAATATTCAAAGGTAAAAACAAGCATAGGGATCCCTGCCACAAGAAGCGACATGATGACGTTCCCGATGAGGAGTTTATATTTATACAAGGATGAATAACGCCAGAAAACAAAAGTAATGAAAGGGAAAATCAGGCCAAACCAGAAAAATCCGGCTTTATAAGCTACATACCACCCGGCAATAATACCCAGAACAGAGAAAAAGGAATGAAGAATTATGGCCATGCGGCGGTTGATGTGAATTCCCACAACAACCTTGTCCGGGCGGTTGTGTAAATCTGCTTTGCGGTCAAAATAATCATTGATAATGCTTGCTCCTGCAGTAATCAACAATACACTGGCAATAAGCAAACCAAATTCCGTCTCCGGCATCGCCATGCTTTCTCCAAAATACCCCAATACCGGGTCCAGCATAAAATACCGCAGGGCATACATGCAAAGTGCTATTGTAATAAGCTGACCGAATCGGATAAGTTGTAAAAATGCACGCATTTTATTTGTACCAGTTGTTTTGTGTTTTCATTACTTGTGAAATGATATCCCTCACACAGCCTTCACCGCCGTTTTTGTCAGAAATAAACATTGAAATGCCTTTGATCTCTTCTGATGCATCAGCTGGGCAGGTGGCAACACCTGCCGTTTTCATGACGTCATAATCCGGTAAATCGTCGCCCATATATAATATTTGCGAATGATCAAGTTTATATCGACCGGTAAAGTGCCTCAGGTTTGCCTGTTTATCTGTTGAACCAAGGTAAATATCTTCAACGCCTAAGGCCTGGTAACGCCGTGATACTGCCTCATTCAGACCACCTGTGATTATGCCGATGTTGTACCCGGCTTCAATAGCCCGTTTTATAGCAAACCCGTCTTTAGTGTTTGTTGTGCGTATCAGTTTCCCATCGTCTTGTATGGTTACAACTGATTTAGATAAAACCCCGTCAATATCAAAAACAAAAGCTTTTATTTGTTTCAGTTTTTCCTTAAAATTCAGATCTCTGAGTGCGATCATCTATTTTTCTTTCTATTTTGTTCAAATATACGATTACTAATTATTTTATACAAATCGGTAAGCTCTTTGTTCCCTTTCAAAACGGCAAGGTGTTTGTCCATGGTCTTTTTATCATTTCTGACAGCAGGCCCGGTTTGGCTAACGGCAGGGTCTTTTTTGTCAATGACTTTTTCTGTGGTTTCCCTGATGAGGGGAACAAAAATGTCAAAATCCAGATTCGTATCCCGGGTAAAATCTTCGGCAATTTTGTACATGTGATTTGTGAAATTACAGGCAAAAACAGCAGCTGTATGCAATTCCAATCTTTTTTGTGAATTCAGTTCATGAACACGACGTGAAATTTTATGCGCTATTTGTTGCAAACGCGACAGGCTGTATCTGTTGCTGGCTTCAATAAATACAGGGGCATTTTTAAAATCTGCAATGTGGTCTTTGCTAAACGTTTGCAAAGGATACAATACCCCATAATTATCACTGTGCTTTTCGAACACATTGATATTTGTGCTGCCGGCAGTATGGATCAAAAGTTTGTTGCCAAAATCATGATCCTCCAGGATGTCAGATAAAACATCATCCGGAACGCAAAAAATAAGCGTGTCAGATTGATCTGGTATCTGTGAAATTTTTGTGCCTGCAATAGCCTCGCACTGACTAGCTA
>CAZGPW010000011.1:0-35331 GCA_964527535.1 uncultured Bacteroidales bacterium | reverse complement strand
TATGAATGAAATCAAAAAAATAAATCAAATAATGGGTGTCAAACTTGCAGCATGATTAACGACAACATGTTGGTAAGTTTTGATTTTTAAGCGCCTAACGCTATTGTTAAAGGGTGCTCAAAATTTAATTTTTGAAATAGACCTGTTCAATAAGCCAAAATATCTTGGGAGCAATCAGTATTAAGGGTTAAGAAAATCAGCAGAGCCTCTTTACTCTATTGACGGACACTATTTAATCTCTTAAAAATGGGATTACACTGGTAAAGCGATTAACTGCTGTGGAATTAATCAAGAATGAGATTTTATATGCTTTTCTAAGCAACATAGAAGCTGCCTGTGCCCTGCTAATCATTAAGGGAAAAGCATTTTTTTGTTAGATTTTGCCAGAAAACATTTGGTAGTAACAATTATTATTCCTTACTTTGACTGACCGTTCAGTCACTTATGATTATAAATCAAATAATGAGCAGAATTGAATCAAATATGGAAAAGAAGCGGCAGCGCATCATGGATGTAGCTCTGGAATTGTTCAGCCAAGAGGGTTATCACTCCGTAAGCATAAGCCGCATTGCAAAGCAAGCCGCCATATCCAAAGGCAATATGTACAATTATTTTGACAGCAAGCAGGATTTACTGGTACAGTTGGTTTTAGATGGAATAAACGATCTGATGCAGGAATTTGACCCCAATCATGACGGTGTGCTAACAAAGGAAGAGTTTTACCATTTCATTGATAAAATGTTTGAAAACATCAAAAAGAAACAGCCATTCTGGAAACTGATGTTTTCCCTGCTGCTGCAACCACACATCCTGGAATTGCTGGAGGATGAGCTGGAGCCAATCGGAGAACGCAGCGTCGGAATTTTAAGTTCCTTCTTCATTAAAAACGGCAGCGATGACCCCTATACCGAGATGCTGTTTTTTTCTTCCCTTACAAAAGGGGCTATCATGCAATACGTGTACAGTCCGGAACTCATAGATATCGACAAATTGAAAGACAAAATTATAAGCTATTATAAAAACGAATGCAATCATTAATGTAAAACCTGATAATCATGAAACACATCATCATCCCATTCGCATTGTTGCTGCTGAGCCTTTTAGCAGGCGCACAGGATGCAACTGAAATCGTACGAGATGCCTACGAGAAAGTGAACGGCACATCCAGCTATGCAGAGATGACCATGAAAATTGTCCGCCCTGACTGGGACAGAAGCATTTCCATGAAGTCGTGGAGCAAAGGAATGAAGTATTCAATGGTCTATATCACCGCTCCGGCCCAGGAAAAAGGACAGGTTTTCATGAAGCGGGACAATGAGATGTGGAACTGGCAGCCCAAGATCAACCGCATGGTAAAGCTCCCGCCTTCTATGATGATGCAATCCTGGATGGGATCGGATTTCACCAACGATGACCTGATCAATCAGGCATCCATTGTCAATGATTACGAACATAAAATTCTGGGTACTGAAGAAATGAACGGAAAAGCATGTTATAAAATTCAGTTTACGCCAAAGCCCGATGCCCCGGTGGTGTGGGGAAAGCTGATCTCCTGGATTTCCAAAACCGGTTACCACATGTTCCGTACTGAGTATTACGATGAAGATGATTATCTGGTGAAAACCGAGCTGGCATCCGATCTCAAGTTGATGGACGGAGAAAAAATTACCACGAAATTCACCACCATCCCGGCCGATAAAGAAGGCCACAAAACCATTATGATGATGGAAGATGTGGATTTTAATCATGAGATTGAGGACGGTTTTTTCAGCCAGATGAATATGAAGAGAGTGAGATAACAGGTGTTAGGGGTTAGGTTTTAGGGGTTAGGAAATATTTTCCTCCCAAAACCTAATCCCTAACCCTTAAAACCTTAGACTATGAACTACACAAAATTGGCATGGCGAAACATCTGGCGGAACCGCCGCAGGACACTGATTACCATCTCATCGGTATTCTTTGCCTTGCTTCTGGCTATTCTTATGCGCGGCCTTCAACTGGGCACTTACGACCAGATGATAAAAAATTCCGTTGAGCAATACACGGGTTATGTACAGATTCATCAGAAAGGTTATCAGGATGATCAGGTGTTGAACAATGCCTTTATGCCCAACGACAGCCTGAAAAAAACTGTGCTTGAACATGACAATGTCAAAGCCTTGCTACCCCGGCTCCGGACGTACTCACTGGCATCTGGTGGTAAACAGACAAAGGGTGCTCTCATCATTGGCCTGGATGCAGACAAGGACAACGAGCTGACGAAGGTTAAGGATAAGCTGGTGAAAGGTCGCATGCCCAAAAGCGGTGAGCAAACAGTGGTTTTGGCCGAAGAACTGGCAAATTACCTGAAACTCGGCATTGGCGATACAGCAGTTTTCATCGGGCAGGGATACCATGGCATCAGTGCTGCCGGTTTGTACCCGGTGGTGGGCATCGTTTCTTACCCCGTGCCACAACTCAACAATACCCTGACTTATATGGATATCCAAACGGCTCAACAATACCTGAGCATTGACAATGGACTCACTGCCTGGATTGTGATGCTGGAGGAGCAGGACGAGTACAAGGAAACCACCAAAGGACTCAGAAGCATTATTCCGGACAATTATGAAGTGATGCACTGGGAAACCATGCAACCGGGTGTTAAGCAGGGCATAGAAGCAGATAATAAAAGCGGCTTGATTATTTTAATGATATTGTACATTGTCATTGCCTTTGGTATTTTTGGTACGGTGCTGATGATGATTGCAGAACGCCGCAAAGAGTTTTCCATCATGGTGGCTGTGGGCATGCAAAAAACCAGGCTGGCAAAGCTGGTTGCCACCGAAACTATGATGATTGCTCTTCTGGGCATTGTCAGTGCCGTGATTGTGAGCATTCCATTTATTTGGTATTTGCACCTCAACCCATTGACATTCAGTGGAGATATAGCCCATATGTTCGCCGAGTACGGCATGGAACCCATCATGCCGGTTGCTTTTGAACCGGGTTACTTCCTGGGGCAAACCGGGGTGGTCCTTATTCTGACGCTGATTGCCGTTGCCTGGCCGATCATGTCGATTTTTAAACTTGATGTCACCAAATCCATTCGATAAACGAAAAAATTGCAACTATGGAATTGATAAAAATAGCATGGAGAAACGTCTGGCGAAACAAAACCAGGAGCATGGTGGTCATCCTTGCAGTTACCTTTGGTATGCTGGGGGGCGGATTTTCCACCGCCGTGATGCTGGGGGCAGTTGACAGCCGGGTGGACAAAGCCATCAACAATGAATCCGCACATTTTCAGGTTCACCACGATGGTTATCTTGAAAACCCTGAACCCGGACTTTTTATGAGCGATATTCAACCACTGATTGATAACATAAGCCATAAAGATTTTGTTTCCGGGGTAAGCAACCGGCTGCTTGTCAATGCCATGATACAGAGCCCGCATAACACCAGCGGAGCCACTGTAAACGGCATTATCCCGGCACAGGAAAAACAGGTAAGCAGCCTGCATGAAAACCTTGTGGAGGGAACCTATTTTGATGCAGATAAAAAAAATCAGGTGGTCATCAGCAAATCAACGGCCGAAAAGCTCAAGTTGAATGTGCGCTCCAAAATGGTACTCACTTTTCAGGACAAGGAAGGTAACCTTACCGGGGGGGCTTTTCGGGTGGCCGGTATTTTTAAAACCAGCAACAAAGCTTTTGATGAGATGAATGTGTTTGTCTTGCGCAAAGATATGGAGTCACTCACAGGTTTTGCAGAAAGCGAATCCCACGAAATTGCTGTGTTGTTTAAGGACAACGATGATTTGAAAGAACGTACCGCAGAACTAAAAGCAACCACTCCTGATAATCTGGATGCCAAAAACTGGAAGGAGCTTAATCCTGAATTGGGCATGATGAGCATGATGACGGAAAAATACTTGTCATACCTGGTAGCCATCATCTTGTTTGCCCTGGCTTTTGGCATCATCAACACCATGTTGATGGCTATACTGGAGCGGAAAAAAGAACTGGCCATGCTCAAGGCCATTGGAATGAATGAAGGAAAAATCCGCATCATGATAGTCTGGGAAACATTGTTTTTGACAGCCATAGGCTCGGTGGCCGGGTTGATTTTAAACCATGGGCTGGTGGCTTGGCTAGGCAAAACAGGCATCAATCTGGCGGCTTTTTCCGAAGGGATGGAATCCTTTGGGTTTTCTTCTGTGATTTACCCGGCAATAAATGGTACGTTTTACCTGCAGATTGTTGCTTTAGTTGTAATTACTGCCCTGGTAGCATCCATATTCCCCATCATACGGGCAAGCAAATTGAAACCCGCTGAAATCCTCAGCAGCAATTATTAATGTTGAATGTATAAAACCCATATATTATGAAAATCATTGAGACCAAAAACCTGCATAAAACTTACAACAGCACCCAGGTGCCTGTACATGCTGTTAACGGCATTGATTTAAGCATTGAACAAGGCGAATTTACTGCCATTGTAGGCCCGTCTGGTTCGGGCAAAACCACTTTGCTAAACCTAATTAGCGGTTTGGACGATCCTACTGAAGGGGAAGTATTTGTTAACGACGTGAAAATCGGGGAGCTCTCCAATAAGGAGGTGATAGACTTCCGGCTGAAGAATATTGGCTTTGTTTTCCAGGCATACAACCTGATACCGGTGCTGACAGCCCGGGAGAATGTAGAATTTATCATGCAGATGCAAAAGCGGAATAAAAAAGAACGCGAAACCCGAGCCATTGAGATGCTGAAATCAGTTGGTCTGGGGGACCGCATAAACAGCCGCCCCTCGAAACTATCCGGTGGCCAGCAGCAGCGGGTGGCAGTGGCCAGGGCGTTGGCATCCAAACCAAAATTTATCCTGGCGGATGAACCGACAGCCAACCTGGATTCAAAATCCACGGAAAACCTGCTGAACATTATGCATGAGCTGAATAAGAAAGAAAACATCACCTTCATTTTTTCCACGCACGACCAGCGGGTGGTTAATCAGGCAAGGCGGGTTATTACCATTGAAGATGGAAAGATAAAGGAAGATAAAGAGAGTTGAAAGGTTTGAGGTTTGAAGGTTTGAGGTTTGAAGGTTCGAGGTTCGAGGTTTGAGGTTTGAGGTTCGAGGTTTCCGTCTTCACTCCGTTACGCCGGACAAGTTCAGTTCGAGGTTTGAGGTTAGGGGTGGGGTATTTTGCAGCCCGGCGGAGGTAGTAAAGCTGCCCACATAAAAAATATTCGACTGTAAACGAAACAATAAGAAAATATAAATAAAGAAGCGAACATAGTCGAAACAATTAAATAAATTGTAAAATGTTACGATTGTATTAGAAATAAAGTTTATCTTTGTAAAAAAAGATGATGATAAAACGTGAAAAATATTTAAAGCGCATTCGTCCTTTCATTGACAAACCGGTAATTAAGGTGTTAACCGGAATCCGTCGCAGTGGAAAAAGTACGCTATTAAAACAGCTTGCTGATGAATTATTGGATAGCGGAATTCAGGCATCTCAGATTATTCGGATTAACAAGGAACTGATGGAATTCGACAGCATACAGAGCTATCAGGATTTATATGAATTCGTATCTGATAAGTCATCAGATCAGAAATTATCATACTATGTATTTGTGGATGAGGTCCAGGAAATTTCACAATGGGAAAAAGCCATCAACTCATTTCTTGCAGAAGGAAAATATGATATTTATATCAGTGGCTCAAATGCACGGTTATTATCTTCTGACCTCGCAAGCCTATTATCAGGAAGATACATTGAATTTCCTGTTTATACCTTTACATACAGTGAATTCAAAACAATTTACAATCAAAAATCTTCGGATGAAAAATCAGATAACACATTTCTTGACTTTTTGCATTTTGGCGGTTTCCCTGGTTTACATCATCTGGACTGGAATGAAACAGTACTGCGGCAATATCTTGAATCCATTGTTAACACGGTGGTTTTAAAAGATATTGTCATGAGAAATAACATCCGGGACGTAAATATACTCAAACACATTATAGATTTTGTTGCGTCCAATTGTGGAAACATTACATCTGCTAAAAAGATCAGTGATTTTAGTAAATCTCAACGGCGCAATGTGACACCGGATACAGTTATGGCATACCTTGAATATGCGATGAATGCCCTTCTGATCCACAAAACAAAGCGATTCGATATTCTTGGGAAACGTTTGTTGGAGACATACGAAAAATATTTTATGGCAGATATAGGCTTATCATCTGCGTTAATCGGAAATGCGCCGGAAACCATTTCCGGCAAATTAGAGAATATAATTTATCTGGAATTGGTTTCCAGGGCATACCAGGTAACCATTGGAAAAATCAGGGATAAAGAAATTGACTTTATTGCAACGCAACAAAATATGAAAATCTATATTCAGGTAACTATGTCTGTTTTGGGTTCAGACAAAACCCTGCAACGTGAATATGGTGCTTTTGATCAACTGGATAACCATTTTGCAAAATATGTTATCTCGCTTGACCATGGTAAACCAACTGTCAATGAAAGCGGAGTCCATTGGATGAATATTGAAGATTTTTTATTGAAAGACAGTTTACTTTAACATTAGAACTGCTTAAAAGTTATATTTATTCGACTGTAATCGAAATAATGACAAAAATAGATTGCTTTTTCGACTGTAATGGAAATAAATGAAATTATGAAACGCATAAGCATCATCGGCATTTTGTTTTTACTCATCACCGCCAGCGGTTTTGCTCAGAAAAAGTTCAGTGTTGACGGCTATGTGAAATTTATGCAGACAGCGATATTTCAGGATATTGACAGCCTGTGGTTTACCGATAATTTGATTCACAACCGATTTGATATTGCCTGGTACCCCACCGACTGGTTGAGCGCGCATGTTTCTGTTCGCAACCGCATGTTTTACGGCGAGATGGTGACTTTCAGCCAGCCCCCGTTTAATGCGCTCCTGGGAGGTGCTGTTTGGGATTACATGGGGGAAACTGACAAAGACCGCGGCTTTGTTGATATGTCATGGAACTATCTGGAAAGCGATTCGTACTTTTTCAACACGAGCATCGACAGGGCTTACATTAACGTTCAGCAAGGAAACTGGGAGATCACTGCGGGGCGGCACCGCATCAACTGGGGACAAACCATGGTGTGGAACCCCAACGATTTGTTCAATGCGTATTCCTATTTTGATTTTGATTACGAAGAAAAGCCCGGCAGCGATGCCATACGTGCACAGTATTACCTGGATTTTGCATCACGTATTGAGTTTGCAGCAGCGGTAAACCGGGACACCAATTATACGGCAGCTTTGTTTTATCAGTTTAATAAGTTTCAGTATGATATACAGATCCTTGCCGGTGTGTACCAAAGCGAGGATGTGGTTGCCGGCCTGGGCTGGTCGGGCAATTTGTGGAATACCGGATTCCGGGGCGAATTGTCATATTTCAGGCCTTTGGATCATTTTGCTGACAGCAGCGGGGTTATTGCTGCAAGTATAGGCGCAGATTACAGTTTTCCCAACAGCCTGTTTGTGCAGGCAGAGGTGCTGTTCAATTCATCCGCCGACAAAGACTATGATTTTAACCTGGCGCAGTATTACAATCAAAACATCAATGCCAAAAACCTGTCGCTTACCCGCTGGACTGGTTTTGCCTCTGTCCGATACCCTGTGACGCCATTGATTAATCTGGGATTTTCAGCCATGTACAGCCCGCAGGATAATTTTACGTACCTGGGGCCATCGGCGACCTTCTCGCTGTCTCAGGATTTTACTGTTGATCTGAATATCCAGAGCTTTTTCAGCGACATCCTGGATGATGAAGGCGGCAAGGGGACTTATGCCTTTTTGAGGGGGAAGTGGAGTTTTTAGCTCAGCCAGGCGGATTTATGTATCCAAATAATCATGTGCATGCCAGCCCGTAGCCCACCTGCTGCAAATCATAGAGGTTTTATATTGGTTGATAAAATCTAAGGTGTATATTTGCAGCCGTTTTTTACAAAATTAATTGGATATGGCATTTTTGATAAAAGAAAAGTTATTTGGCTGGAACTGGTTTAAATCCTTGTTTTTGATTCTTGCCGGCACATTTATCATGGCAGTTGCTTTTGTTTATTTTATCTCCCCGTATAAACTGGCTCCCGGCGGGACGTATGGTATTGCAATAATCATACACCATTTAATGGGGTGGCCAACGGGATTTGTTGCGCTTGCCTTAGATATTCCTTTGTTGTTTATCGGCCTGAAAGTACTAGGCCCGCGATTTGGATGGAAAACCGTGGTCGGAATCATTTCTTTATCCCAGTTTGTGAATTTGTTGAGCTGGATTCAGGGTGATGAAGCCCTGGTACAGAATGACCCACTGTTGTCATCTATATTCGGAGGTGTTATTCTTGGAGCAGGTTTGGGTTTGGTATTGCGGTCACGAGCTACAACAGGCGGTTCAGATATCATAGCCATGATCCTTTCAAAATATACAAAGCTACCCCTGGGGCAATTGTTAATTTATGTTGATTCTACAATTGTATTATTGGGACTGGTGGCTTTTAAAAGATGGGAAATACCTTTATATTCATGGATTGTTATTTTCATTACGGGCAGGGTGATTGATATTGTGGTTGAAGGTATATCATACAACAAAAGCCTTTTTGTTATCTCGGATAAACATGAAGAAATCCGGAATAAACTGATACAAGACTTGCATCGTGGTGGCACCTTTTTGAAAGCAGAAGGTATGTATAATGGTGAGGAAAAAAAAGTAATTTTCACGGTACTTACACGTCGTGAACTCAGTATAATAAAACACTATATAAGCAGCATAGATCCGGATGCATTTGTGAGTGTATCCGACACGCATGAAATATTGGGCGAAGGTTTTAAATCACTGAGGAAATCCGTTGAACAGGAAAATATTTAAGTATTTTTTCAGAGAAATTATGTAGTTTTGTTGCCCTATGCTGGAATCGTTTTTATCATCCTTTGATCTGTATTCCTGGCAAGTATTTTTGATATTGATTGTGGCAGCTTTTGCTGTGGGGATCATAAACACTTTGGCAGGCTCAGGTTCTGTAATAACATTTTCGTTACTGGTAGCGTTAGGGATTCCTGCTCCTATGGCTAACGGAACCATGCGGCTGGGTATATTGCTGCAAACTTCTACTGCCGCCATCAGGTTTTACAGAAATGGCAAACTGGATATTAAGAAAGGCTTAAAGCTAAGTATTCCGGTGATAACAGGGTCAATCTGTGGTGCATTGATAGCCGTAAATATCCCCCATGATTTATTTGAAAAAATCATAGGTGTTTCGCTTTTGATACTTTTGTTTTTCATCATCTTTGATCCTAAAAAATGGGTAGAAGAGCAAAAAGAGAAAACACGTAAAAAAGTAGGATTTGTTCAGATATTGCTGTTTTTCCTCGTTGGCATTTACGGTGGATTTATTCATATAGGCGTTGGAATATTTTTGTTGTCAGCCTTGGTATTACAGGCGGGATATGACCTTGTCAAGGCCAATGCCATCAAAGTATTTGTTGTATTTATGTACAGTCCTTTTGCTATAGCGATATATGTCCTGGACGGTCAGATGGAATGGATACTTGGCCTTGTGGCAGCCATTGGCCATTTTGCTGGTGGTCTTGTTGGTTCACATCTGGCCATAAAAAGAGGATCCGGATTTGTGCGGATATTACTGATTGTAATTGTGCTGATATTTTCAGGGCATTTGCTCGGATTATGGGATGCGATATTTTGATCTGCTTCTTTTTTTAATACCGGTATGTGTTCAATCCTGTTTCTGTTTTGTTTTTGTTCGCAGCCTACTCGCTTACGGACGCAGGCAGGAAAGACAGGCAATTTATTTCATGCCGGTTATTGAATGAAAAATTCGGCATTATTGATGGACATTACGCAAAGTAGTTTAGCTTTATTGGTAATTTATTTGTTTACCAAGGATCCGGTGATCCTGATTAAGTAGATACATCTCCGGTGTACCAAAGATATTAAACAATTCAATGAGTGTGCTTTCCCAACCTTCCTTTGCCCATACATGATGCCATTCGGGCATGTGTTTTTCACCAAGATTCAGGCTGCTTTCATCCGTGTCAACAGATACCGCTACCACTTTGATATTGTTCCGGGGTGACAATTTCGAGTACATTTCCGGCAATGATTTCACACAATGAGGGCATGCATCAGACCAAAACACAACAATGGTTGTGTCGGCTTCAATGCTGTATAAATCCATTTTGGTTCCGTTTTCTTTCCATGTGATGTTTGGGGCTTTTTTACCGGCCGCCATGCGTTTGTATCCTTCAACACGCTTCATCACATCTACATCCTTAATGTCGGCACAACCTGTCAACCATGTAGTATCAAGGTGTATCATTATATCAAACCTGCCCATGTTGTTCATTTTGTTCCAGAGGTATTCACTAACAGATAAATTGGCTGTGTCAGGTATGATTTTCGATGAACTATAAAGCATATCAATGCTGTTTTTTAAGTCATTTATACCATAATTAATCCATGCATCCAGCCATTGTTTATAATATGGGCTTTTCCAAACGACCGGATCAAAATGCTGTATAGGAAAATATGCTTTTAAATCTTCATAGTTCAAAGCAGTATCTGGCTCGGTGTGGGATAAGCGATTAAGATTGTGTTTCAATAATAGAAGTGCTTTTTCTGAGGGGGTAGAAAATTTTAAATTTTCCTGAATTTGTTCTTTTACCACTTCATTTCGTTTTTTGATGCTGCCAAAAAAAGCCGTGTTTTGAAAAGGGTAATTATCCAACAAATAGCCGTAAGCCTGCTCTTGATAATATAAGGAATCCAGGCTTGTGGAAGCCTTGTGCCATTGTCGGTTACGTGTGTCTGCAAAAGAAACCTGTATGTTGTGATAAGGGTCTGCTGTCAGGCTGATTTTAGTTGTATCGCGGGCAAGGAAAAAGGAAAGCAGATATGCTGGGTTTTGTTGAATCGATACTTCCAGTTGAGCCATTTGCAGGCTGTCTGTTATGGTATCGTATGAAGATTCAGTGAAAAAGTATGTTTTTATTTTAATATCCGGTTGGGGATGCCAATATCCCTTAAACTTTACTGATACTTTTTTATCGGTGAGGGTATATTTCAGGCTGTTGTCAGGGGGTAAACCAGCAACGCTGTCTTTTTGTGCCTGAAGCTTTTTATAATTTGCCTGAAGCTGTTCTTTTTGCTTTAGCTTTTGTTCTGACAAGGGTTTTTCCAGCCACTCAAGGAAATCTATGGGGTTGTTTGTGGCAAATGCCATATCACCGTTTTCTGAGCGGAAGTAACAACACGGAAAGTTTTTGGTATTGTTGCTGTCTTCTTCATTCAGATCAATAATAAAATACCCGTCAAAGGCAAGGTTTCGCTTTAGGGCCAGCAGGTAATCATTACTGACTGTCGATGGGTTGCGGAAAATGCATACCGGTGTGTTTGGATAGGCTTCGTGGGCAGTGCGTAACTGTGTAATCAGGTAAATCAGGTTAAAAGGGGTTTCATTGGTTGCCACAATTATAATTCTTTCGGGATCAATGTTTTCTAAGAATTTTCCTGTGGGTTGTAGTTTTGCGGATAAAAGGGGGTATTCCTTTGAAAAAGGGGGGCGTTTTGCATTTGTTTCTGAATGTTGGCTGTAAACATCACGAAAACGCCGAAATACCGGTTCTGACAAGGAAATGATGCCTCTTTTGTAATATTGTGAAGCATACTTGTCAACAAATGCTTGCTTCTTTGATGATAGCCATGTCCGGGATTGCAGGCTTTGCATGTGTTGTTTTAATGCTGATGTTACATGATGCAACAAACTGTCTTCAAACCATAAGTTTTGGGATTCATAACTGTTTACAATGCATTTGGCAATTTCATTGTGTGTCGAATCCGGATTATCATAAGATGTATGATACTTTGATACGTGCTCAAAGAGCTTAGCTTGACAGGCCTTTAGTTTTTCTATGTTTGTTGCGGCATAGCAGAGATTTATAAGCCTTTGGGTTTCAAAGGCTGCATATTTAGCGGCCGAAGCATTCGATTTCAGGCTGTCGGCAATAGCTGTATAGTTAGTTTTTACCCTTTGCAGTTCGTTTTGAAACAAAAGACTATCAGCAGGTAAGCTGGCTTTACTTTGCTTCAGGAGGCGGATAGCAGATTTGCAATCCTCATGGATTGCTTTGTAATCCAATACCTGGGGTAATCCCTTTATTCCCAAGGTTAGCAAAATAATTATAAGCGCTGATTTTCTCATTGGTGATTTATCGTATTATTCATTCAAGAAGGTCATTTTCAACAATGTCAAAATTACGCAATTATATTGATGAGTCCAATCTTAAAAGTCAAAAAAATGAGAAATGCCACTAAGACACAAAGACCTCAAATATCAGATTTGCTATGACTTACACCTTGTGATGCTTTGAGTCTTCGTATCTTAGTGGCAAGGTAATGACTTTTTAGTTCCCAGTAAAAATAATTGCGCTAAACAAAAAGCAACTGGAAAAGTTACATGTAAGACCGGGCTCATTGATGGTTCAACATCTCACATTTCAAGCATCTTAATAATATTCAAAGATTCACAAAAACGATCAATATCGTTATTTATTCTGACTTATATTCAGTTTGCAGGTTAGATATCAGTGAAAAAAAAGGTATCCGAGTAAAATAGCAGCAATAATGCCTGCCAAATCGGCAATCAACCCTGCTGTTACAGCGTGACGCGTATGTCTGACACCTACAGCCCCAAAATACACAGCGATGATATAAAATGTCGTGTCAGTGGCGCCCTGAAACATGCAAGACAGCCTTCCTACAAAACTGTCAACACCATGAATATCCATGGCTTCCACCATTAACCCACGAGCCCCGCTTCCACTTAATGGTTTCATAAAAGCAGTGGGTAAAGACGGTACAAAATCTGTATTTAGCCCTATGACTGCAAATCCTTTTTCCAGTCCTGTAATGATAAATTCCATCGCTCCGGAGGCACGAAAGACACCAATGGCAACCAAAATTGCAACCAGATAGGGAATGATTTTTACAACTACATTAAACCCATCTTTTGCCCCCTGTATAAATGTATCATACACATTTACCCGCTTTCGGACGGCCAGTGTAATAAACAGGATAATGATAGTAAACAATATCAGGTTTCCCACCACAGTGGAAACAATGTTTGCTGTACCGGGATCAAGCTGGGAAAAGCCATAAATAAGACCAGCAATAAGCAAAGACATTCCACCGAGAAACAAAAGAATAACCCGGTTCAACAAATTTATGCGTTGAAAAAATGAAACGGCGATGATGCCTGCTAAGGTAGAAAAAAAAGTAACAAGCAATATGGGAAGAAAAACATCCGTAGGATTGGCAGCACCCATTTGTGCCCTGTAAACCATCACAGATATGGGAATAATAGTAAGTCCGCTTGTGTTGAGTACAAGAAACATAATCATGGCATTGGATGCCCGTTTTTTGTTTTGATTTAATTCCTGCAACTGGGTCATGGCTTTCAATCCCAGCGGTGTAGCAGCATTGTCCAGGCCAAGCATGTTGGCAGCCAAATTCATTACAATGCTACCATTAACAGAGTGGTTTTTTGGAATGTCGGGAAACAGTTTGGAAAACAAAGGGCTTATTGCCCGTGATAAAAGGTTTATAACGCCTCCTTTTTCACCAACCTTCATTAATCCCAGCCATAATGTCATTACACCGGTAAGCCCGAGTGAAAGTGTAAACCCCAGTTCTGCATTATCAAAAGTAGCATTGACCATATCGATAAAAACGGCTGTATCTCCCAAAAATATCAGTTTTGCCAACGCCACAACAAAGGCTATCAGAAAAAATGCCACCCATATATAATTCAAAACCATAGTGGCAAAATAAATCATTATCTAAATAAAATGGTGGTGTACAACTAAATTTTGTTCACAATAGAATGTTTATTGTCATACTACAGTTAAAATTTATGTCTTTACCTGGGGGCTGCTTTTACTTTTTCCTCCGGTTTTGAAATGAAATTTTTTTATCAACAGATAAAATCCACTGTTTTTTGAAACCGTACCTTGATGCAGTAGCCCTATACCTGACTGATAATAAGATTTTACCTGATATTCCTTTTATTGGGGTCATGATTTGACAAGACAAATACAATCCTATGAGTATCATTTTTTAATAGATGTTATTTTTTCAATGCCTTGATGGTTTAAGGTATAATCTATCATCAGTTAAAAAATAACATATTCCTGAAATTTTATTTGTTTTTTTAAATTTTATTTCGTTACTTTGCGAAACGTAAAACAACAAAATGAAAACATGAAAGAAAAAGTTGAATTATCGGAAGAAGTTCAGGAAATGGCAAGGATCAACAAAGCCATGGGACATCCGGTGCGGCTTTATATTTTGCAAAAGCTGTCACAAATGAATTCCTGCTGCTACAGCGGGGATCTGGTGGATGAATTGCCCGTGGGCCGTTCTACCTTGTCACAGCATCTGAAAGAGCTCAAATATGCAGGGCTTATTCAGGGCGAAATCGAACCACCATACATCAAGTATTGCCTGAACCGGGAAAATTGGGAGAAAGCAAGAAACTTGTTTCACAAACTTTTTAGCGAAAAAGAAATTATCTAAAGAAGGTATGAAGATACTCATATTATGCACAGGCAACACATGCCGCTCTCAGATGGCCGAAGGATACTTAAAAGCTTTGGCTCCGGATGCACGGATATACTCTGCAGGTACAGAACCGGGCCCTGAAGTTCATCCCAGAGCCATTCAGGTGATGCAGGAAGAAGGCATAGACCTGAGAAATCATAAGCCTAAAAACGTGAATGAATTTCTGGATGAGGCCTTTGATTATGTGATTACGGTATGCGACGGCGCCAACGAAAGCTGCCCGATGTTTACCGGTAAGGTAAAACACCGCATGCATATGGGCTTCGAAGATCCGGCTGAAGTTACAGGCAGTGAAGATTTTGTTCTCTCTGAATTCAGAAGAATACGAGATGAAATAAAGCGTGATTTTACAAAATTTTATAACGAAAACTTAAAAAAATAAGATTATGGACATTAAAATTCTGGGCACAGGCTGCCCCAAATGCAAACAACTGGAAAAGAAAACCAGAAATGCTATTGATGAGCTTGGAATCGATGCCAGCATTGAAAAGGTTGAAGACATCATGAAAATCATGGAATATGGTGTGATGTCAACACCGGGACTGGTCATTGACGGTGATGTCGTTTTTTCTGGCCGCTTACCCTCATCAAAAGAACTGAATGAAATGCTAACCAAAAAACAATAAACCCATGAAACATATAAGGTTAATAGGATTTGCACTGCTCCTGAGCATTTTTGGTGTAGCATGCTCAAACAATAATGAAAGCGAGAGCGGGAAAGACAACACCCAGGAAACAACCGTTGAAGCAAATGAGGACGTTCATGTTTACTATTTTCACAACAAAAGACGCTGTCCCACCTGCAAAACAGTTGAAGCAGAGTCTGAAAAAGCGGTACAGGAACTTTACGGCGATGAAGTACCATTTTCAGTTTACAACATAGAATCTGACAAAGGCCAGCAGAAGGCAGAAGAGATTGGCGTTTCAGGTCAAAGCCTGCTCATTGTTGGTGGTGATGAAAAAATCGACATTACAGGAGATGCTTTCATGCATGCAAAAAGCAATCCGGATAAATTAAAGCAAATCATTAAAGAAAAAACAGATCCGCTAATCAAATAGTTTATGTTAGAATTTTTTCAAAATCTAATGAGCAATAGCTCGTTACCAATTGTTACAGCTTTTATGCTTGGCCTGATGACCGCCATCAGTCCCTGCCCGCTGGCAACCAACATCACGGCCATAGGATTTATCAGCAAGGATATTGAGGATAAAAAGCGGGTGTTTTTAAGCGGTCTGGTTTACACCCTGGGCCGTGCCATAGCCTATACCGGTCTGGCCCTGGTCATTTTTATCGGAGCCGATCAGTTTGAAATTTCAGGCTGGTTTCAGAAATACGGAGAAAAGATCATTGGACCCTTGCTGATTATCATTGGAGTGCTGATGCTTGATCTCATCAAAATTAAATTTCCGGGTGTTGGAAACCTGACCAAAAAATTCCAGCAAAAAAGCAAACACACATACTGGGACGTGCTATTACTTGGGATTCTGTTTGCCCTGGCATTTTGCCCCTACAGCGGCGTGTTATACTTCGGTATGCTTATTCCGATGACTGTGTCAAGTGCTTCGGGATTATACCTGCCTGTAGTATTTGCTCTGGCTACCGGGATTCCGGTCATTATCTTTGCCTGGCTGATAGCCTATACGGTTTCCGGCGTGGGAAAAGTGTACAACAGACTGAAAAACTTTGAAATCTGGTTCAGACGTGTGATTGCCATCCTGTTTATCGGAGTTGGAATCTACTACATTGTGATAATCTATTTTTAAGTAGGTTGGGAGGTTGATAGGTTGATAGGTTATTACTAAAACCCAAACCCTACAAACCTACAAATCTACAAACCTACAAACCTATAAATCTATAAACCTAAAAACCCAAAAATTATGGCAACAATTAAAAATTTTGAAGAAATTGAAGCATGGCAATTAGCCAGAAAATTTGTTAAAGAAATGTTTCTTGTTTTCAATGAGCATAGCTTAAAAAAGGAATATGAGCTAATGTCCCAATTTAAGAAAGCAAGCCTTTCAATTATGAACAATATTGCTGAAGGATATGGAAGATTCAGTAATGCTGATTTTGTCAGATTCCTTGATTATTCAAGCGCCTCCGCATCCGAAGTTAAAAGCATGCTTTACGTTATGGAAGACCTGAATTTATTAAACCCTGAGAAGGCAGTTCTTTATCGCAATAAAGTTGATATCATCCAAAGCAAAACACTTGGCCTGATCAAATATCTGAAAAATCACAGAAAAAACAAATAACCCAAAACCTACCAACTTATCAACCTACAAACCTATCAACCTATCAACCTACAAACCTATAAACCTACAAACCTATCAACCTACAAACCTTTAAGAAGATGGAAAGAAAAAAAGAACTGAAAATATTAGGCTGGATTATAGCCATCTTTATGTTTGCCTATTTCATGCCTATTGAAAGCCCCCGCTTCAAAGAAGCCATCATGGCCATGTTTGATCTGGCAAAATGGTATGCGCAGGAGCATGTGATATTGTGTTTATTGCCGGCTTTCTTTATTGCCGGTGTCATTGCCGTTTTTGTCAGCCAGGGGGCTGTGATGAAATACTTTGGTGCCAAAGCCAAAAAATGGGTGGCCTATTCAATCGCATCTGTATCAGGTACAATTTTAGCGGTATGCAGTTGTACAATTCTCCCCCTGTTTTCAAGCATCCATAAACGTGGTGCCGGTCTTGGACCAGCGATAGCCTTCCTGTACTCAGGCCCTGCTATTAATATCCTGGCTATCATACTCACTGCCCGTATTCTTGGTATTGAAATGGGTATTGCCAGGATCATTGGCGCTGTGGTTTTTGCTGTGGTAATAGGTTCGGTCATGTCATTGATTTACCGCAAAGAAGAAAAAGCCAAAAAAGAAGAGCAGTTGAATTTTCCGGATGTCAAAGAAAAACGGCCCATGTGGCAAACGGCTTTTCACTTTTTTACCCTGGTACTGATTTTGGTTTTTGCCAACTGGGGCAAACCGGCGGATGGTGTTACTGAAGGTGCCTGGTACTGGATATGGGCTAACAAATGGTATATTACCTCAGCCTTTGCTATCTTGTTGATTTATTCTCTCATTGCTATACTGAAAATTAAATGGCAGCACGTTGCTGCGGCAGCCGTTGCAACAGCCATCTCAGCGTTCCTGACAGAATCGCCACAAGTGCCAATGGTTGTCGGAATTGCCGGTTTGAGCATCATTACGCTGATTGATAAACGCGATAAGGACAACAAAGAGTGGACCATTTCCACATGGGATTTTACAAAGCAGATAATGCCTTTACTGGCAATCGGTGTGTTGATAGCTGGATTCCTTCTTGGTTCTACACACGATGATACGGCAATGGCCGGGATCATTCCCAACGAGTGGGTAGCTAACCTGGTTGGAGGAAACTCAATTTTTGCCAATTTCTTTGCCTCCATCGTGGGAGCATTCATGTATTTTGCAACCCTTACTGAAGTGCCTATTTTACAGGGACTGCTGGCTGCCGGCATGGGCAAAGGACCCGCCCTGGCATTGTTACTTGCCGGTCCATCGCTTTCATTACCTAACATGCTGGTAATCCGTGGTGTCATCGGAACGCAAAAAACGCTGGTATATGTTTTGCTGGTTGTGATTATGGCTACCATTTCAGGCCTGATATACGGCGGTCTTTTTTAAACAATATTGAACCAAATAAATTTTGTTAAACCACTAAAACTCTAAAATTATGAAAACACTGAATGTAGTTATGTTAATCGCCTTTATGGCATTTGCGAGTACAGGTATTGCACAACAAAACAATACCGAAGTACTGTTTTTTAAAGCTGAATTGTCTTGTTGCAAAGCCAGAGCATGTGAACAACTTGAAAAGGACATCAAATCCATTGTTGAAGAAAACTTTTCGGACAACGAGCTTGCTTTCCGTTCGGTAAAAATTGCCGACAATGAAAATAAAGCACTTGTGGATAAATACAATGCAAAAAACCAAAGCGTGGTAGTTGTTACTGGTAAAGGTGGGGAAGAAGAATTCACAGACATTTCAGACCTTGTAGCCCGTTATCAGAAAAATCAAAACAAAGAAACCGTGAAAAAAGAGATTGTGAAAAAGATAAAAACAATCCTTTAGTCAAGCCTCATAGATAAGTTGTGACTGCACCAAAACAGACTACAATTATGAAACATTTTTCAGCATTACTTCTGGTGATTTTGCTGTCCACAGGATTGAGCAGTCAGACCATCACCAAAATCAATTCGGAGGAAGCTTACAACCTGATTTACAATAGAGATGACACCCCCGAATGCATCATCGACGGGCGAACGGCCTCCATGTTTGAATCAGGACACATCAAAAATGCCATAAACATCAATGCTTTTTCAGACGATGCAGATTCAAAACTGACAGAATGTTTATCGGAGAAGCAACTAATGGTTTACTGCACCAACCGGCGGCGCTCAGAAACCATCATTGAAAAACTCAAAAATCTGGGCTACGCTGGTGAAATATTTTTTGTGACAGACGGCATCAACGGCTGGAAATCCAATGGATTTGACGTGACAACAAAACCATCCCCTGCCAAAAATGACAACAAGGAAAACAACGAATTGATAAACAAATTATCACCCATCGTTCAGGTTTTTGGTGCGGCAACTTATAATGCAGAAGATAATCATTATGGCTATAGTTTTGGCCGGGCACATCTGGGATTTCAGCATCAGTTCAATAAAGACTGGAGTGCCAAAATGATCATTGACCGTGGCAGGCCAACCACCATTAATGACATCAGCGTTATGGATTCTGCAGGAAACCCCCTCAACGTGGATTACACTGTAAATGAAGGCAGTTATTACACCATGTGGTTGAAATTCGCCAGCCTTAAGTGGCAGGTAAATGACAGATTATCATTGGTTGGCGGGGCTTTGCTGCAAAACCACTACATCACGCAGGAGCGGTTTTGGGGTTTTCGCTATGTGGCGCAAACTTTTCAGGATATGTACTGGCACATTCCGAGCACAGACCTGGGTTTTCGGGCGGATTATAAAATCAACGATGCTTTTAGTCTGGATGCAGCCGTTACCAATGCAGAAGGCCCCCGGGTAAAACAAGACGATTTTGGCAAAGTAAAATACGCCGGCGGTTTGGACATCACGCCGGGCGAGGTATTCAGCTCACGCATTTATTATCACAACAGGGCTTCCGGCGTTGAAGGCGAAGAAACCGAACACATGTATTCTGTCTTTGCAGGGATCAAACCTATAGAGACATTCCGCATCGGCGGGGAATTCAATTACATGCAAAACCTCAACAACATCAGTCAGACCGACAGCTATGGGTTTTCGTTGTACTCAGCCTGGGAGTTTATGGATAACACACAGATATTTGCCCGCTATGACAAGCTGTTTTACGATGATGATCTCATTGATTCCCCTTTCATCAACGCGAACACAATCATCGCCGGTATTCACTACGCCCCCCTAAGACGTATAAACCTCTCACTCAATTACCAGGGATGGCTGCCGGAAGCTGAAGACATGACGCCTCAGGACAATATCCGCTTTAGCATGCAATACAAATTTTAAATTTTCAGGGGATTTTCCATCATTGGGCGTGTCGCCATATCCGTTTTCTATTCGAGATACTTATGCCAATTTTCCTGGTACGAATGTGTGTGGCCCGTTGGGTTGGAAATATGAAAAAAATCATTCAAATATTTTTGTTGTTTGCATTTTATGTCGTATGTTTGCAACATTAAACAAAGCTAGCAATGACAAACAATAAATCAGCAGAATTTAATCAGGAGCAGCAAAAAATTGCAAATTACGCAAGGATTTTGTCCCACCCTGCTCGCATAGCCATTATACAACTGCTTGCCAGGGAGAAGGAAATAAAAACAGGCAATATCTCTGATCATTTACCCCTGGGCAGAACAACCGTATCCCGGCATTTAAAAGAGTTACGTTCAGCCGGCATAATTCAGGGAACCATTGAAGGGCTCAAAATCCATTACTGCCTGGATATGGACAAACTGCAGGAAATAAAATCAACAATCAACACCTTTTTGGATGATTCAATTTATGATTTTACCTGTAGCTGCAAATCCGGGAATTAATTTAACAGGAACCTATTAATTAACAATTAAAAAAATAACATGATGAAAAAATGTGTTGTATTATTATCACTCATTTGCTTTGCAGGCATTGGTCTTTATGCTCAGAACAACCAAATTGCAAAAAGCGATTCATTTCATTTTGAAAAAATAACCCACGATTATGGCACCATTAAAAAGGACGCTGATGGCACGTGCGAATTTAAGTTTACAAACACAGGGGAAAAGCCTTTGATGTTAAGCAATGTTCGCGCATCTTGTGGCTGTACAGTGCCTACCTGGCCAAGAAAACCCATACAGCCTGGTGAAACTGGTGTTATAAAAGTCAAATACAATACCGCCAGTGTGGGGGCGTTCAACAAATCAATCACTGTATCATCCAATGCAGCAAATGAGAGGGTAATACTCAGGATCAAAGGAACCGTGAAAGGATAATGCTCACTTAGTTGACGCTTTTCTATAGCTTTGACCCTGATAGACATTTTGGCCTGACATGATGTTTACCCGACAGTGATTAATATGACAAACAAAATTGAAATATTGTGTCCACCTAAAAAGTGCGGAAAATGTAAGCGGATGATTGCAAAAATTGAGGAAGCAGCAAAACTATCCTCTGCTGAAACTGAAATCAGCATAATTGATGACATTGAGCAATTGCAGACTTACAGCACATGGCTGTTGCCTAGTTTGGTCATCAATGACAAAGTCGTGGCACGAGGCTATATTCCGCCATTGGAAAAAATACAGACGTTTTTTAAACAATAGAAATCAAATTAAAAAATCGATATTATGACTGAAAATGAATTAGCCAAAATAGCAGTGGACATATGTTATAAAATACATACCACGCTTGGCCCGGGTTTACTTGAAAGTGTGTATGAGGCTGCCTTTGCTTATGAATTGGATAAAAGGGGAATTGCCTACACAAGACAACAGGGTATTGTGGCACATTATGAAGACACTGTCCTGGATGTCGGGTTCAGAGCCGATATTATTATGGAAAACAAATTATTGGTTGAGCTAAAATCGGTTAAAAATATTGAAAAAGTGCACCATAAAACCGTACTCACTTATCTGAAATTAACCGAAATAAAACTGGCTCTGCTGGTAAATTTTAATGTCAACCTGATTAAAGATGGAATACACCGAAAAATAATGGGTGAATTGTTTTAACAACTTAATGAACCCTCCGGAATTTACGCAATAAAACAGAGATGCAAGCATACAGATATAACACAGGGATGCCCACCAAGCCACTAAGCACACAAAGAAAAAGGCAATATGAAAGCCCCTTCGTGTCCTTTGTGTCTTTGTGGGAAAACCCTTCTCAACAAACCTTTGTGCCTTTACCGTCATTCGTCGGTACAAGTGTGGGAAACAACAAATTACACAGGAACAACACTATGAAAAGAACTCCCACCAAGCCACTAAGCACACAAAGAAAAAGGCAATATGAAAGCCCCTTCGTGAGCTTTGTGCCTTTGTGGGAAACAAAACAAAACCTCTTTGTGCCCTTTGTGCCTTTGTGGGAAAACCCTTTGTGCCCTTCGTGGCTTTGTGGGAACCAAAAACAAAACCCCTTTGTGGGAAAAAAATATAACATTATGAAAATTACAGAACGAGCAGCAGCTCAACTTAAAAACATTCTTGAAAAACACGACAGCCCCGAAGCAGGGATCAAAATCTACGCTACACAGGGATGTTGCGGCCCTTCTCCGGCCATGGATGTTGCCGAAAACCCCGGTTCTAACGACACACAAATCGAAATCGACGGTATCAACTTTTTTGTCGCCAATGAACTGCTTGACAAAATAGAAAACAGCCTGATCGAACTAAGCCCCGGTGGCTTCCGTATTCATGGGTTTCCCAAAAAGAACAGTTGCTGCGATTAAATCAGGTGAAAAACAAATAACTGAAAGTCAACTTCAAAATCAGAATTTTTGTATGAACGATAAGGAAAAGAAAGCGGCGGTTAAAGAAAAATATTCTGGTATTGCCAGGCAATCTTTGCCCATGGACAACAGTTCTTGTTGTGATCTCCCCGGTTGCTGCGGCGAAGATGGTGATATCAGCATGAGCGCTAAAGATTACCACGAGCAAAAGGGATATAACCCCGATGCCGACCTGGGACTTGGCTGCGGCGTTCCCACACGGGCGGCCAATATTAACACCGGAGACACGGTACTTGATCTGGGAAGTGGTGCCGGCAGCGATTGCTTCGTGGTACGCTCCATCACCGGAAGCTCAGGTCATATTACCGGACTTGATTTTTCTGAAGAAATGGTGGCAAAAGCCAGGCACAATGCCCGCAAAGCAGGATTTAAGAACATGAACTTTGTTCTGGGCGACATAGATGATATACCGCTGAAAAACGATCGGTTCGATGTTGTCATTTCAAATTGTGTGCTCAACCTTGTGCCCGACAAAGAAAAAGCCTTTTCGGAAATCATGCGCGTGTTGAAGCCCGGGGGGCACTTTTGTGTTTCAGATGTGCTGTCAAAAGCAGAGTTGCCCGAATCTTTACGTTCCGATGCGGAATTGTATGCCAGTTGCGTTTCGGGAGCACCGGTAATTGCAGAATACCTTGCCACCATAGAGCGGGCAGGATTTGAACAAATAGAAATCCATAAAAAAACGCCCATCAGCATTCCGGAGAATATTCTTAAAAAGCATCTGGATGATCAACAAATTCAGGCATTCCGCTCCGGCAAAAACCGTGTGTTTTCTTGCACCCTGAGTGCATATAAGCCTGCCGGCTGAGATTATCCCATCTAAAATAAGCTACATATGGCAAGTTCTCGTGTCACAGGTATTGGTTGACAATATCCCGATTAGCTCACCCTCCTTTATTATCTGAATGTGGGCGCCCGGGCGGCCTGCGCCTTTTAGTTGCTTTGCAGTGCTTTATGCCTGATAAACTGTGGCAGGAGTTTTGTTCCGCCACTCTGCCACAGTTGCAGTCACAAAAAGCCCTGCTTCAGCAAGCTAACCGGCTCCGTCCTGGCGCGGAATAATACCCCCATAAAGCATCAGAGTAACGCTCAACAAATGTTTTCAGGCTATTAATTGTATATTTACATAATAAAATATGTATTTTGTTTTTTGAAAGTATTATTTAAGTTATATATTTGTATTTATTAGACATAAAGGTTCATAGTTTTACATTGTTAAAAAAACACAGCGAAACATCAATGAATTTTTTAATAAACCATAATCAAAAAATAAAATAATCATGACACCAAATCTATTAAAACTTACATTGGTAATTTTAGCATGCATCAGCTTATTAACAGAAGTCAGGGCACAGGTCCCCGAAAACATTAGTTATCAGTCCGTGGTAAGAGATTCAGGTGACACATTGGTAACCGACCAATCTCTCGGTATGGAGGTAAGCATTATTCAGGCTTCTGCCGAAGGGCCGGAAGTCTATGTAGAAAGGCATTTTCCAACGACAAACGCCAATGGTTTGGTTAGCATTGAAATTGGCGATGGCATCGTGGTAAGCGGAAATTTTAGTGAGATAGAGTGGCAAAACGGGCCATTTTACCTCCAAACGCAAATCGACTTAAATGGAGGTGCCGATTATACCATTACAAGTACAAGTCAGTTATTGACAGTGCCTTATGCCATACATGCACAGTCTGCAGATACAGTTTTAGGTATGATTGAAGCGGACCCTGTTTTCAATGAATCGGTGGCTTCTGAAATCACCGGGTCAGATACTGTTTATTGGAACAATAAGCTGGATGCATACACCGAAACTCAAACCATGGCAGATGTTGCAGCCCTGGGTAATTCAGTGAACGATCAGTTGAAAGATGTATCTAATCCAACCGATGATCAGGATGCCGCTACCAAAGCATACGTGGATGCTCTGGAGGAGAGGGTGTTTCTTTTGGAATATAGCACCGGCGCCGATTCCATTGTGGATTGCCAGGGAAATGTGTATGACATTGTGAAAATTGGCGATCAATATTGGATGGCAGATAACCTGAAAAAAACCCAATACAATGATGGGACGGATATCCCGCTTGTTGAAGATAATGGCGCATGGGGAAGCCTTTCTGCGCCCGGGTATTGTTGGTATGATAACGACAGCGCTGCGTATGCCCAGGAGTATGGCGCATTGTATAACTGGTATGTTATTGAAACCGGTCAATTATGCCCTGAAGGCTGGCACGTACCCACAGATAATGATTGGACAGAATTAACCGATTTCCTTGGTGGGGAAAGTATCGCCGGAGGTAAATTGAAACAAACCGGTACTAGTACATGGAATTCCCCGAATACCGGCGCAACAAATTCAACAGGTTTTACCGCAATTGCCAGTGGGCAGCGCAACAACGACGGAACTTATAACGATATGGGGGACAACTGTTTCCTGTGGAGTGCTTCTGAATACAGTGGAACAGATGCATGGTACCGGAGGCTAAGCTTCGACAGCGAGGTCACTCACAGCGCAAGTCACAATAAAATAAAAGGGTTTTCGGTGCGCTGCGTGAGAGACTAGGGGCGAAGTTGCTCTGTGAAAAAAGAATGTCCGGCTGATTTTTGATGTCCATTAAAATAGCCGGTTTCCGGAGATTTCAAGCTCAATGCTTACAGGAGAACCTTTTTCTGCTAATTTAAACTTTTCCATTAAATTCGTGGTAGAACCAAATGAAAAAACGGACAACACAAACATATATCCCATGAGTTTAATCTCTACACTGTGGTGGTTGTATCACAGGGAATTGAATCAATTTTTTCCATCCATTTTACTTTTACTTTATTGAATTCTTCCATCAGGCTGTCGGGAACAGGATCGGCAGGGGGAGATTCAAGAGTAAGCGGATTGATTTGATTACCGTGTTTATGCACCTCAAAATGCAGATGAGGGCCGGTGGATAACCCTGTGCTTCCAACGTATCCGATGATATCGCCCTGTTTTACCCTTTCTCCCACCTGGTATTTGCCAAACCGTGACATGTGCATATATACTGTGGTATAAACCGAGTTGTGTTTTACTTTAATGTAATAGCCGGCTCCTGACCCGTATTTACGGAGCGTAATCACCCCGTCGCCTATGGTTCTGATGGGAGTACCTGTAGGCGCAGCATAATCAACAGCACGGTGCGGGCGGTGGTATTTAAGCACCGGATGCATGCGGCTGTTTGTGAATCTGGAACTGATACGGTTATACCTGAGAGGAGCTTTTAAAAAGGTTTTGCGCAAACTGGCACCATCCAGCTCGTAAAAATCCATTTCACCGTTGCGTTCAAATGGTATTGCCCAAAAATCTTCCCCTGCGTGTTGCATATATCCGGCGTTGATACCTTCAATATAAAGATCGCATCCGTCAACACGGGCAACTTCATAGATCATCTTAAACACATCGCCTTTTTTGAGGCCGAAAAAATCAATACTCCAACTGTAAATATCTGACATTTCAAGGGCAAGCAAAGGATTAACACCCTGGTTTTTCAGGGATACCCAAAGTGAAGAATTGATGACCCCGCACACTTCTTTTTCTACGTATTCAACCGGTTTTTTATTTTGCACGATAAAGATTGAATCAGAAAAATCATAAACCGTGTAATCAATTCCGTTGTTTTCATACACCATATACCTGGCGATTAATCCGGAAACAGAATCTTCATCGCAAAACACAGCGTATGGCTGTCCTGCCCTGATCCGGTCAATGGGAAAGGAGTCAGAGGACATTTTGCCGATCTTATCAATGGTAGCGAGGTTTACCTGATATGGGGTCAGCAGGTCGGACAAGGTGTTGCCTTGGCTGACGGTATCATACACTATGGTAAATGAATCCACAGGAATACCATATTTTGTTACCGGTTCGATGGGTTTTTCAGGTATTTCTTCTGTGTCCGGGGGGTTTTCCTGTTTTTTGGAATACCTGAGAATCACGATAGTCAAAACAGCTATCAAAATAACAAAGGCACTCACTATAAAAATCCAGCGGCGTTTTTTCATGGAATTATTTCATTGTTCTTTTCACTTCCACTTCTTCGAAAGACTCAATGGCATCACCTACCTTGACATCATTGAAGTTCTCAACATTCAGGCCGCACTCATATCCGGAATTGACTACTTTGACATCGTCTTTAAATCGTTTAAGGGATCCCAGTTCCCCGGTATATATAACAATTCCATCCCGTATAACACGGACTTTATTGTTTCTGTAGATTTTGCCGTCCACCACTTTGCAACCGGCCACCTGACCAACCTTGGTTATTTTAAATACATCTTTTACTTCGGCAGTGCCATTGATTTTCTCTTTGATTTCAGGTGAAAGCATACCTTCCATAGCATCTTTCATGTCATTGATGGCATCATAGATAATAGAATAAAGCCTGATTTCAATTTCTTCTCTTTCGGCGAGTTTGCGTGCACCGACAGAAGGTCGTACCTGGAATCCGATGATTACAGCGTTGGATGCTGATGCAAGCATGACATCTGTTTCTGTGATCTGCCCTACTGCTTTGTGAATCACGTTGACCTGTAATTCTTCGGTGGACAATTTAATCAGGGAGTCTGCCATTGCTTCAATGGATCCATCCACATCGCCTTTTATCACCACATTGATTTCCTGGAAATTACCCAATGCCAATCGGCGTCCGATTTCATCAAGAGTAATGTGTTTTTGTGTACGCAGTGATTGCTCTCTGGCCAGTTGTTGTCTTTTTTGTGCGATGTTTTTGGCTTCGCTGTCGCTTTCCATCACTTTAAAGGTATCTCCGGCCTGGGGTGCTCCGTTAAGGCCAAGCACCACAGCAGGTGTAGCGGGACCGGTTTCCTTAATTGGTTTTTGCCGTTCGTTAAACATGGCTTTTACCCTGCCATAACATTGACCTGCAAGCACAATGTCTCCTTTTTTTAATGTTCCTCTCTGGACAAGCATGGTTGAAACATACCCACGGCCTTTATCAAGGCTGGACTCAATGACGGTTCCTTCAGCCGGGCAGTTTGGGTTGGCTTTCAGTTCAAGCAATTCTGCTTCGAGCAACACTTTTTCAAGCAACTCATCAACGTTATCACCTTTAAGTGCTGAAATTTCCTGCGACTGATACTTACCTCCCCAATCTTCAACGAGGTAATTCATGTTGGCAAGTTTTTCTTTGATTTTTTCAGGATCAGCGGTTGGTTTATCCACTTTATTTATGGCAAAAACCATCGGAACACCCGCTGCAGACGCATGGTTGATGGCTTCAACTGTCTGAGGCATGACACTGTCATCTGCAGCAATGACAATGATTGCCAGGTCGGTAACCTGGGCACCTCTGGCACGCATGGCGGTAAATGCCTCGTGACCAGGTGTATCCAGGAATGTGATCATCTTCTCATTTTCCAGCTCCACAGAATATGCACCAACATGCTGGGTTATTTTTCCAGCCTCTCCGGCCACAACGTTGGTATGGCGTATGTGATCGAGCAACTTTGTTTTTCCATGGTCAACATGCCCCATGACAGTAACAATAGGAGCCCTGGGTTCTAAATCTTCAGGACGATCTTCTTCTTTTTCTTCAATTTCGTACAAATCATCAGCACTAACAAATTCGATATCATACCCAAATTCATCAGCTACAAGCGTCATGGTTTCTGCATCCAACCTTTGATTGATTGACACATTGAGGCCAATGTTCATGCAGACAGCTATGAGTTCGGTAACGGGCTTATCCATCATGCTGGCAAGCTCATTGACCGATGCAAATTCATTGACCTTAAGCACATTTTTACTTTCTTCTTCTTTCTGTTTTTCCTCTTCTATCTTTTTAGAAACAGCGTCCCTCTTATCGCGACGGTATTTTGCAGCTTTTGATTTCTGCTTTTTGTTTTCCATTCTGGCGAGGGTATTTTTGATCTGTTTCTGTACATCTTCTTCGGTAATTTCTTCTCTTTCAACTTTGGATTTAGACCGGGTCTTTTTATTTTTAGAATAAGGTTTCCCTTTTTCTTTATCTTTATCCTTGCCTCTGCCCTGTTGTTTGTCTTTATCTTTTATGGAAACTTTTTCTTTTCTTATCCGTTTTCTTTTCTTCTTGTTGGCGGCTTTTTTCTTTCTTTCAGCTTTAAAAGCCTCTTTTTCTTTTTTCCGTTTTTTCTCCAGCTCCTTTTCTTTCTCCAAATAATCATTGATATTTATTCTGCCAACGACTTTTGGTCCATTAAGCTTTTCAACTTCTGTTTTTCTAAAATCCCCGGTGGATTTTTCTTCGGGTTTTTCTTTTTCTTTTGGCTTTTCTTCCTTTTTTTCCTCAGAGGGTTTAGGTTTTTCTTCAGATTTTGGTTCCGGAGCTTTGCTTGTTTTTGCTTTCTTTTCTTCTCTTTCCGCTTCTTTTTCTTTTTTGGTTTTCTTTGTTGGCCGGTTTTTTTGATTTATTTCATCCAGATTTATTTTGCGGATAACTTTCAGATTTTCATCTTTTTTAGATTCATCGTCTTCAGTTTTTGCTGTATCCTTTTTGGCAGCACTATCGGATTTTTCAGCTTTTTTATCTGAAGCTTTGGCTTGTTCTTTTTTGTCCTCCGGTGTTTCCTCTTTGGACTCATCGGCATCTTTTGTTTTCTGAGGTGTTTCTTCGTCACTTGCTGTGGCCAAATTATCCTTGATCAGGATATCCTTATCCTCTTCTGCATTCCCTGAAGGGACAGATTTTTCATCGGCACTTGAGGCTACTTCATCGTGTTTTGTATCAGCCCTTTGTTGGCGACGATCTTTAATTTGCTGTGACACCGCTTTAGATTTCTCTTTTACGGAAATTTGATCACCAAATTCCTTTTCCAGAAGCTCGTAACACTCAGGCGGAACTTTGGTGTTTGGATTCGATTCAATTTCAAATCCTTTCTTTGCCAGGAATTCAACAATGGTATTGTGTCCAATGTTAAATTCTTTCGCAATTTTAATTAATCGTTTCTGTTTTGCTGCCATAAGTTATTTCTAATCCACAAATTAGACCGGAAAAACCGGTATTATTCAAATTCTGATTTTAATACTTTCATTACGTTATCCACCGTTTCTTCTTCCAAGTCGGTCCTGTTCAACAAATCTTCACGTGAGAGCTCAAGTACAGCTTTTGCTGTGTCAAGGCCAATTGCCTTTAGCTGTGCAATCACCCAGTCATCAATTTCATCACTGAATTCGACAATATCCACATCTTCTTCATCTTCGCCCACTTCGCGGTACACATCAATTTCATAGCCTGTCAACTGACTGGCAAGTTTAATGTTGTAGCCATTTTTTCCGATGGCCAGGGAAACCTGGTCAGGGTCAAGGTAAACATCTGCCTGGTTATCGTCTTTAAGGGCCACGTTGTTTACTTTAGCCGGGCTTAATGCACGTTGTATGAACAATTGAATATTGCTTGTATAATTGATCACATCAATGTTTTCATTTCTCAATTCACGAACGATGCCATGGATACGGCTTCCTTTCATCCCCACACATGCTCCCACGGGGTCCACCCTGTCGTCATAAGATTCAACAGCCACTTTAGCTCGTTCACCGGGCATGCGGGCAATTTTTTTTATGGTAATGAGTCCGTCAAAAATTTCAGGCACCTCCAGTTCAAAAAGCCTTTCAAGAAATACGGTTGACGTTCTGGATATGATGATCAACGGGTTCCCGTTTCGCATTTCCACCCTTGACACCACAGCACGCATTGTATCGCCTTTTCTGAAAAAATCCGATGGGATTTGTTCTTCACGAGGAAGTATCAGTTCGTTGCCCTCATCATCCAGCACCAAAATTTCTTTTTTCCATATCTGATATACTTCGCCGGTTACAATTTCATCTATGCGTTCTTTGTATTTATTGTAAATGCTGTCCCTTTCAAGCTCCAGAATTTTATTGGTTAAATTTTGCCTTAAAGCAAGAATAGCACGCCGGCCAAAGTCTTCCATCTTTACTTCATCTGTAACATCCTCGCCTATTTCATAATCGTCTTCGATTTTTCTGGCTTCTGACAATGGTATCTGAGTATTTGGGTCTTCAAAATCTTCGTCTGCAACAACTACTCTGTTTCTCCATATCTCAAAATCCCCTTTATCAACATTTATAATTATATCATAATTATCATCGGTTCCGTGGATTTTTACCAGTGTTGCTCTGAATACATCTTCTAGCACACTCATCATGGTTGGCCTGTCAATGTTTTTCAGTTCCTTGAACTCTGAAAACGTGTCTATTAAATTCATCTGTGCCATACTTAAACTTTTATCTAAAAATTAATACAAGGTTTTGTTTTACTGATTTCATCATACATCAATTTTTCCTGAAATTGTTTTTTATTTTGTCGATAGGCAATTTTTATGCCATCATTATCAACGCGTTGTAATTCTGCAATGAGTTTTTTGCCATCCTTCAAAATCACTTGTATGTTTTTTCCCACATACTTTATGTATTGTTCCCGTACTTTGAAGGGTTTATCCAGGCCGGGTGTGGATACTGTCAATTCAAAATCTTCTTTATTTCTATCCAATCCGGCTTCTATTGCTTTGTTTATCCTACGGCAATCATCAACGTTAAATTTTTGAAAACCATCAACATAAACGGTAATCTGGTTTGAGTTGCTTATTTTGCAATCAACCAAAAATTCTTCTTCCTTTAACGCACTGTTAATCAGTACTTTTATGTCTTCTATCTTTACCATATAATACTAAATAAGGGGACTTCATGTCCCCTTTTCTTCTTTTCTCGCTGCAAATGTATGCTTTATCTTTGTGATTACCAAATATTTTTATGTATTTGTTCAAACTGCCACTAATAGGATAATCACTGCCTCAATTCCGGAAATCCGGATTTACTTTGGTTGTTTTTTTGCAGGTAATAAAAAACATTCGTTTGTATCAAATTCATAAGCAATATCAAAGCTGAACGGATAATAATTCTCTTCAGGAACATCAATGTTTCTACCGGTTGGTCCGTAAAATTTTGTGTTGCTGAAACGATAGGTGACAATCACAGCATTGCTGAACTCTCTGATGTAGATTTTTCTGTCAAAATGACCTGTTGATAACGGAACACCGGTTTGACGCCTGCTGTTTTTATCCCATGTTTTCAGCAGGCTTGCAGCCAGGCTATCTGTTTTTTGCAGGATGGCAGATGTGTCCGGTTGTGCGGAATGCAAGTTGATGTTTCCGGGAATGCTTTTGGAAATTCCTGATACGGGATGCAACAATAAAGCAAAAACTATTATTACCAGTGGTGTCTTCATCGTTATAAAATTTTAGTTCGTTACCGTTTCTGAAATTTTGTGCCAACGAGGGCAGAACCAAGCCGCCGTCCTGCGGTGTACTGCGCCTGTCGAAGTGAATGCAACTTGATATAAGACGGAGTCACACTGAATTTTCCATAAACACGGTGCATATTTGCAGAAAATCCTGTGGCAAAAACCACTTTTAATATGTACCTACAACGATTCTGAATCCAATGAGGTCCGTACAATCAGGAGGGAAGCAATAGAAACGTTTGGCAGTACGACATTCATACTCATTCATATTCCATGAACCTCCCCGGAAAATGCGGTAATATCCACCCGATGGTCCTCTGGGGTCCACTTGGTCGTCTGATGTGTATGATCCATACCAGTCCCAGCACCATTCATGCACATTCCCGGACATGTCATGCAAACCAAGGCCATTAGGAGACTTTGTTCCAACATTGTGTGTTTTATTGTCAGCATTATCGTGAATCCACGCATAATTACTGAGCTCTTCTTCGGAATTAGTACCTGCATATTTTTGATCAGAGCGGCCTCCTGACCTCGCAGCATATTCCCATTCTGCCTCCGTGGGCAACCGGTATCCATTGGCACTAAAATTACATGTAACCTCATCCCCAATGGTATAGCAAGGGTCAAGCTCTTTTTCCAGACTGAGCCAATTGCAATATTCAATAGCCCCAAACCAGGTCACTTCTGCAACCGCACTATTGTTGCCTTCAGAAAAATCACTTTGGGAATATGAAAAATTGCCATCCTGATACTGTATGTTGCAATAATCATCATCCATTTCCAACAACTTATGTCCGTTGTATTTCCCGTCTGCATCTGCACCAACACCATTCAGAAAACTTATAAACTCTGAATTACTGATTTCATGTTTTCCCATGAAAAAACCGCTGAGTGATACATTGTGCTCGGGTTTTTCCACACTATCAGAAGTGCCGGTATCCCACATTCCCCATGGTAAAATCACCTCCATCAATCCACAACATGCCGGGAGGGGGATTTTCAGGGGAAATTTCTTCCTCATCAACATCATCTTCACAGGATAGAATAAACAATCCCATTACACAAAACACAATACATAACGTAAGCTTATTGTTGTAAAACATAACAGACCTCCAGTTAAAATTATGTTAATAAATTCACATGAATTTTTAAAGGTACACATTATACCATTATCATCAAAATAGATTTTACAATACATAGTTGAAAAATAGTACCTGACCAGTTAAATACGTTGCTGGCTGGTGGGGTGAGCTTGACCCAACCAGTTCGCCAGCTCGGAGCAAAGAGGAGCAGAGACGCCTGCCTGTCCGCAGTCAGGGAAAGTGGAGAGGGATAAATACCAAGTTTAAATTCGTTAAAATTGCAGCCAAACCAAAAATTGCTATTTTTATGGGTTTGCTTAATGCGCAGCGCATAATGGATTGTTATCGCCAAATTATATAAAGACACGATGAAAAGAACCACAATTGCATTGGCAGCTGGATTTGTTCTGCTCTGGAATTCAGGGTTTATAGGCGCCGAATACGGACTTCCTTACACAGGTCCTTTTACTTTGCTTTTTTGGCGATATATGGCTTTAACCCTGATCGTTTTTCTTTATTTGCTGGCACGGAAGCGTTTTCGCCTGGTTAGCTGGAAGGTGGCAGCTCCCAATATGCTGATTGGTGTTCTGGCTCATGGCGTGTGGCTTTCCTGTGTGCTATTGGCCATGGATAATGGTGTCCCGGCAGGGATCGTGGCTCTGGTGGTGGCTTTACAACCTCTTGCAACGGGTGCGCTATCCGGGTCGGTTACAGGTGAGCACACAACCTTTTACCAGTGGCTCGGGCTAATTCTGGGGCTTTTTGGCGTTGTGCTTACTGTGGGCTTTCGCATGGATTTTGGCAATATTAGTTCGGTTTTCAGCTATCTGATTCCCCTGGGTTCTGTTATTGGTATTACGGCAGCAAGTTTGATACAGCGGCGGATGGAACTGCAAAAAACCAAAAGTAAACTACCACTCGATCTGACAATGTTTTATCAGAGCCTTGCAACCACTGTTGTTTTAGCTTTGCCTGCTGTGTTTTGTGAAAAATTATCCACCACATGGGAACAGGAATTTATTTATACCATGCTTTGGCTGATTATTGTTGTCTCTCTGGGAGCATATGCAATGATGTGGCGGTTAATCGAACGCCTTGATGCTACGCGTGTGGCCAGTTTGTTTTACCTGGGACCTCCCGTAACTATGGTAATGGCATGGTTTGCCTTCGGAGATAAGGTGCAAATCATGGATGTCGCCGGGCTTATCATTGTGTTTGCCGGTGTGATGTTAAGTCAGGTAAAGCGTAAAGTTAACCTGAATGAATGATACGCAAAAATAAGCATCATAAGATTCCCCTCCAGCCACACTAATAAGGCCCTGCTGAAAAAAACACCAATTAATTATTACACACCTTACTGACATGCCCTTCGTGCAACTATGGCAGTCGTACATGACCTTTGAAAACAAAAAATAAGCACATAAAAGAAATATTAAAAATCCCTTTTAGAAAACAGACACTTTTTGTTAAGCACAAAACCCGCGCTAAAACATGACATCAAAAAAGCTCCTTTGTTTTCTTAAAGATGACCCCTTTTTGTTTCAATTCTTTTTGCTGTTTCGAAAAGTTGTCGTTGTCTAATGCTTTGGTGCCGTCAAGAATTAGGGTAACGTTAAAACCGGAATCCACAGCATCAAGCAAAGTATAGTACACACATACATCGGCAGCCAGGCCACAAATATACAAGTCTTTTACGCCACGGGCTTTCAGGTAGCCTGCGAGTCCGGTGTCTTTTTTATGGCCGTTATCGAAAAATCCGCTGTAACTGTCGTAATCAATATCCATGCCTTTGCGAAAGATGGTTTCAACCGGATTGGTGTTGAGCAGCGGAAAAAACTCAGCACCACTTGTTCCCTGTACACAGTGATCAGGCCAGAGCATTTGTTCTATGCCTTTCCATGTGATCTTTGTCAGGGGTTCTTTGTCCGGATGATTGGTGGCAAAGCTTTTGTGTGACGGGGGATGCCAGTCTTGTGTTGCCACAACAAGGTCAAATTTGTTTTGGATGTCATTTATTACCGGCACAATGGAATCTGCGTCAGGCACTTCAAGGGCACCTCCCGGCATAAAATCGTTTTGAACGTCAACTATGAGGAGTGTTTTCATAAGGTAATGTTTATAGGTTGTGAATGATTTTTTCCCTTTCTTTTTTCGGTTCTACTGTTATTTTAATGGTAAAGATTTAGTGTACGATGGAAACTTAGGTTTTGCTGTAACCTGAGTAGAAAAAATAGTTGTTTGAACATCA
>CAZGPW010000010.1:0-21675 GCA_964527535.1 uncultured Bacteroidales bacterium | reverse complement strand
GGCATATTTATCCATGAGAATATCAGAAAAATTAAAGTCAAAAAGCATAGACGCAAGGCTAAAAGCATCTTCAAATGTAGGCTATCTTACATTGCAGGCATGTTGTTAAGCTCAAAAAATCAAGATAATACAAACATCTTTAATTTTTTGTCATGTACTTAGATCATTGCAATATAATTACATTATCAAAGAGGCTGCTTCCACTCTTCAACACCAATCTTAATTCTCCCATATCATCGGGTATATTAGCGTTTTATGATATTCATTTTTAAGATCATAAATATCAACCTGATTTTTATTTATCCTATTCCCGTCTTCGTCTTCTGTAAATCCATAGTAAAAAGGCCGATAGATGCCAAGCACCTGATCGCACATGTTTGCAATATGACGTGTGGAATCAAAGTCTTTTAGCATTGGAATGTGTCTTGTATAAGATGATTTTTTCTCAATGTTTACGGTGAAAACCACCCTTATATTAAAATGCGATGCAATAAAGGACATAGCATAAACAAATTCGTCAATATCTACTCTATTGTTATCACAATGACAAAGCTCATTAAGGTAATCGCTGTTGTCAATAAACAGGGTAGAAATAGGATTGCTTTCTAATAGCTCCATTAACTCAACAAAAGCACTCAGTCCGAAATATGGAAAATCAGTGTAAATCTGGAGTTTATTATTCATTTCTCCGTCAAAGTTTTTTACAAGCTGTTCAAGTTTTTCTTTGTATTGCTGATAACTTATAAACAGAACATTTTCCGTTTTTGCTAAATTGTTTGCAAGTTTTAGACAGATACTGGATTTGCCTTCTCTTTCATTTCCTCCGATGGCAATTAAGCCATCTTGTAATTTTAATGTTTCCATTATCGTAATTTTTATCGTTAATACTTTATATTTATTGGCTATTGATAGTTCACTAAGCCAATTAAAGTCGCATAGTTTGGCTTATTTATTTCGACAAACGATTTTGTATTGTCATTGCATTTGGGTAACCCAAGCCTTACTTTGCAACCTGTCAATTTATTAATTAATAAGTCCAAATTTTTCAGATTTGCTGCTCCGCCGGTAATAACAATGCCATGTTTGATTGAATTGATGTTATTTGCATCTTTGAAACTAGGCAATATCACATCAACTAAGTCTTTTGTAACATCTCGTATTACAAATTGCAAATCATTCACAGAAATTCTTTTTTGTTTATTGATATTAGTTTCATCTATAAAGATTTCATACTGCTCAGAAAAATGTTCTTTCAGGATAATTCCATGTTTTAGCTTATAGGCTTGAGCTTGTTTCTTTGTAATTTTAAAAACTGATATTAGCACGCGGTTGATATGACTACCTCCGGCTGGAAAGGCAAGGTATTTTTGTAATCTGTTTTGGTGAAAAAATGCAAGATTTGTTGTGTCACGACCAATATCAACAAGTACAACGCCCTCTTCTTTCTCTTTTGATGTTAAAACTGAATAAGAAGCTGATAGGGGATCTGGTAGCAATTGATTAAGCTCAAGACCTGCACGTTTAATTGTGGTCTTTAGATTTTGAATTGCTGTGCGATATCCGGTTATGATGTTCAAATCAATAATAGTCTGCTTTTCAGCAGTCAAAGGCGTTGAAATTGGTGTCACCTGAAGGATTTCTACGTTTTTCTTAAATAAATTTGGATAAGTTCGCTTTATTAAGCTAATGTAATCAAAGTCATCCGATTCAAATTCTTTTGGCTCTAAATCAAACGACAAACGCTTTTTTATCAGTTCCAAGTGTTGTCCATTGTAATTGACATTTACAGTTTTAATCAGTATGTTGGTTTGTTTGAAAATATCATTGACACATGCCTTGATTGCTTTTACCGTTTCATCAATATTCAAAACCAATCCTCGTGATATGCCTTTGTGAGTGCTTTCGCTTATCGCAATGATTTTATTTTTATGATTTGAATTTTTATTGGCTAATGCCATTCTAATTTTGCTGCTGCCAAGATCAATAGCTGCTGTATATTGCTTGTTCATAATTAATCAATCTTTACGTTTTCTTTTTCTATTATTTGTTCAATTTCCATCCCCAATCGTCTTCTGTTTCTATTATCAACTCTGCTAATAAAACCAGATAGAACAATCCAGGGCTTGTAATCAAATATTCTTGACTGATATGAAGTTAAAGTATCAAAGTCAAGATGATCTTTGGGCGGAAAATATCGCATCATTTCCCAGGAAACCTGAGTCCCATTACAAATGATGATTTTGGGTTTGTGTGTTAATAACTGGTCTTTCAGATATTCTCCGCAATTATTAGTGATTTGCCGTTGAGGAGTAATTAAATCACTTGAACTCTTCGGAGGAAAAACTTCAAGAAAGCACTTTACTATATCAACATGCGCAATGTTGCTATCTTCCTTTTCCCAATTCTTATATAACTTTTCCGATACTTTGTTAAAATCCCTGAAATATGGATGGCTGTTGGGATCAAGTGAATTAATATCCTCCAGGCTTCTTTCTTCAATCTGTCCAATTTTATTTTTAGGATTAAGTCTGATGATCCAGATATCTGCATCCGCATTGCCAGCAATAGCATCAATAGGTTTAATGTTTTGGTTTGAACGAAATTTCAGTCCGTAGCTTTTACATTTGTCGCAGGTGGTGTATATCTTGTTTTTCATTTTTGAATTTCATTATTTTGATTGAATTAGTCCGTTTTCTTTTATCAGTTGAGAAACCTCATCAAGCAAAGTATCTGTCACAAGCATGCTTAGTTGATAGGTGTTGATAAGCAATCTTGACTGGTCTTCATTCCAATGCATCCAATATGGTTGTGTTGCTTTCTCTTCTGCAAGCTTTTTCTCATGAAACTTAACATTAAATAGTCTTTCAATTTCATTCAAATCATCAGGAGTGATTTTGTTCGTGTTAAAATAGCCAACACCGGCAATTATTACGACAGGAAAGTCATTAATAAAGTCAGATGAAAAAAATATTTTTTTTCTTTTTTGTAGTTTTTCAATGTCAATTTCAGCATCCTTTGTTTTGGGACTTGGATTTGGATTTACTTCGGTTATGAAAACATCTTCATGAAAATTAATATTTTGATTCTCCTTCTTATCATGAATTCGGTTGTGAAGCTTTTGATAAGTAAACCAGGTTCTACTCGTACCATTATTTCTTCCATTGTCTATTTTCAATAATTGTCCTTTGTAGGGATAGAGTGGTGTTTGATAAGTAATATGTGTTTGCGCCAGAACCTTATTTTGGTCAAACTCACCTTTATCGTTTATTTCCCTCCATGCAGAATAGTTGTTTTCAATCTCAGTTTTAAATTGTTCTGCTTGATTTTCTTTTGATATAGCTGCTTCTTTGCCAATGATAAGAATGTCGGCAAACGGATTTCCTGTTCCGACATATTTGTACATGTCGCTCAAATTGGATCGGTTAAGATCATTTAATAGTTTTTCAAAGAGTTTTTTTCTTTTCATAATTGCATAAGTTTTAGATTGGGATGCCTTGAATTATTTAATTGTGACAAACCTATACAATTAAAATTTAGAACGAAAACTGAAAATCGGGTATTTTTGTTTGGCAGTTATACCAAGGCTTTTGGAACTTGATGTTTCATGAAAAATACTGTATTTATTTGTCTAATGTGAGATTCAATGGCAAATTGATTATGAAATTAAGCTTTTAACTTATTAAATATCGTTTCCATCCTTGCCACATTTCCCTCGCAATCAATAAAAACGTGTTGGTAGAGGGATTCTACTTCTCGTTGATTGAGGGATTCGCCTTTTCTATCGTATTTCCAGATGAGGTCTTGTATGGATTCCAAAACATCCGGTTCCACAAAGTCAAGCTTGTAGCGGTTTATAAGCTTATGGTATTCCTCGCTGAAAATCTGATCAGAGCACCAGGTTTTAACATTTTCAATGCCCATTGACTGGATCAAGTTATCATAAAAATGCTCAAGCTTCTTCTGGTCAAAAAGAATTCCGTTTTCAAGGCGGTGCTTGATGTGCATGGTAAAACTTGCACGTACTGTTTAGTGCCTGCATCAATCTTGAATTGACCTCGGTATCTGATGGTGTCAGGTATTAATAGGATCAATATTGATATTGTCAATTCTGATGCATCTTTGCATTCCGTTGTTCTTCTTTGTAATCAGAAAACAATCGTAATCCATAGCGCTCTATATCAATCCCCAATCATTGTAATCAGCATCGTAAAGGCTTGTTTTGGTTCTTGCTTTTCTGGCAACGTTTCCGGCTTCTTCAGCTCGTTTCCAGCTTTGGGGACAAAAAGAAAACCTGTTCCCACGCAGGAGCGACAAAGGGGTTTTGCCCTTGGACTTACCGTGCAATGATAAGTTGTTTTAGTATTTTTCCCCGGCCGGTAAACACTTCCATCATGTAATGTCCATTTATTAATGGTCGGATATTGATGTTTGCCCGTTTGGCGTTACAGTTTTCAGAAAGGCACAATTTACCCGCGGAATTGTATATGTTAACTTTGCTGATCCTGTGATAATCTGAACTAACATGTACATTGGAAGCAGCGGGATTCGGATAAACATTTATGGACTCTATACGCACATCATCTATTCCCTCCGGATCAATCACGTGGATGAAATTAACTTTTGTAATGGTATCGCTGCCACAAAATTCACTGTGGGCGATAAGGCTTACTGTATAATTGCCTTCGTTTTGATATTCATGCCATGGCTCAGCATAATAAGCCTCAGTGCTATCGCCAAAATCCCAGTGGAATGATGATGCATTTATGGAATTATTCACAAAATAAGCAATGGCGGATGGCAATTCAACTACGGTATCCAAAGCGGCAAAATCAGCTTCCGGCAAGGCCATGGTTTGTATTGAAATCTGCTGGGTGGCGGTATCGTTCTGATACTGCTGGCTGTAAGCAATGAGCTTTACATTATACATCCCGGCAGGCAAATCGAGTGAAGGGGATATGTCTGTGCTGGATGTATCCTGCTGGCCTGTAATCAGCCATAAGCATGAATCGGCATTATGCGACAGGTTGATGAATTCAACCGCATCTCCTTCGCAAATTTCAGTATTCTCTACTGTAAAATCTGCAACGGTGAATGCACCGGGATCAATATACATAACCCCATCGCTTGATGTGTGTGAAACGGAGGTAAGCCCCGAGGCGTTGACAGCCCTCACGCTGATGTAATAATTGGATTCCTGAATCAAATTCAAACCTGTGTGCGTCATGGTATTATCAAAACCGTTATTAGACCAGCCAACCACATCGTCTGCCCCGGGAGACAATCCGATGCAATATTCATAACGCTCAACAAAAGAATTGGCATCTTCTGCCAATGTCCAGTTAGCCGAAAGTTCAGTACCTGTATAGGTTGTATCAATATCCATTCCCGGGCCATCATTCACAGCGCCTGGGTTTGCTGGGGGTGTCCAGTCTATGTTTACATCGGTTCCTTCAAGGTTTGAAAAATTGCCGGAACCATCTGTGATGATTGACTTTATCCTGCATGCCGGAGAAAATTCATCCACATTTTGATACCTTACTTCCTGGTTATCACCTGCGAGCACAACCGCCGTGTCAGCCCTGCTTTTATACACTTTGACATCATCGTATTGCACATTGCAATTTCCCGTACGCAAGGAAACCGCTGTTCCTGACATCAATGGATCATCATCTGTTGCCGATGCAACCAGGACACCATCCCGGAAAACCTGTATCTCTCCTGATTCTGTATCCAGCAATATTTTTACATCGTACCATTGATTTGTGTTCACAGTTGCATCGCTTGTTGTGTACCAGCCGGTGTTGTAATCATTATCAATGTATTTATAAATCTGCACGGTGTTCTGGTCGGCCCGGAGATACACCATGTAAGAATTTTCCCGCCCTGATTGCTCCGGGTCGCTGCAGAAAAAATGCATCCCTGCCCTCCTGTTGGTTCCCGATCCATCAATGTTCATTTTAAAATGATAGAGATACACATTGCCTGCCTCCTGCTCCACCGATGCATATAAGTTTGTATTTGAGCTGCTTTCATCGGTTTGTACAAGGTGTTCATTCTCAATCGCCCAGACGCCCCCGATGTTTGTCCAGTCAGCATGGATTTGTTCCTGGAAATTATCGTTGAAATATCCATATACACCATTGGCTCTCCACTCGTTGCCGTCAAAGTCTAATACCTGATAAAACCGGTGTTTCACTGTATCATTATCGCTGTCGCTGAAATAAGCCGTAAAATCACCGGCCTGCCAGTCATCAGCAAACACTGAAGTCACCGGGGGTTCTGTATCCAAAACGCAATCCCATACCGCTTCAAAACCATCGTTGACGGTTGCTCCATCGGAATGAAAATGTATCGTCAGGCTATTACCCGAAGAAGTGATAATACCAGGATTTCCGGTTGTATTGCAAAACCTCCCCAGGCTTTCAGCCGAAGCATCAGGGCCATCAAAAATTTCGATGTAATCGTAATCACATTCCGTACCGCTGCCCGCTTCGATATCAAAACTCAGAAATTCAAGGCTGACTTGTGTAGCGCCTGCAGGGGCAATCGTGAAAGTGTAATCAGCGTTGTTGTAATATACCCCATCGGGGCCACCCATATCATAAAATGTCCCGGAACAAGGCACCGTTCCACAATCTGTAAATTTATCACGGAGCAAATTCCATAAAGCTGTGTATCCATCATCGTAACCAAGGGCCCAGATACCAATACCGGCTATACCCATCATGTTGACAAAGTCATAGCGATATGCCAGGCTGTTTTCATCGTCGCAAAAACACTGGTGCCAATCTGTACCGTCGTTAAACACGTAGTAAGGTGTAAAACTGGTTGGTTCCCATTGGGGATTTGAGTAATTCCCTGACGTGTTGTTTTTTACCAGCTTATACGTCTTTGATCCAACAGAACTCAATGCGTTTGATGGGATGGTGCTGTTTTCCGTTGTCCATTCATGCCCATAATAAGGAAGCCCCAACACCAGCTTTTCCTTGCTGGCTCCCTGTGAAAGGTAAAAGTTAACTGTCCTGGCAAGGTTATAATTGAAGGTATTGAATGTGTATAAAGGTGCCGTAGGCCCGGCAACCTCACTGCCACTGTAATAATAGGCATAACCCATGATGGTATAGAAATCAATATACGGGTCAATGGCTGCTTCATCAAAAAGATCGCCCCAATCCACAGCGTATGTGCAAACGCTCACTTGTGAATTTGGTATTTCTGCGTGCATCTGTGTACACAGATCTATCAAAAAGGCAGTGTAACCGGGTTTCAGACTCGTTGATACGCCTTCAAAATCAATGTTTACCCCATGCGCGCCTCTTAACTGCACCAATGAAATCAGGGTATCAATAAGGTTTTGTTGCGCAGCGGAATTGCCAAATAATGTGGCATGATCGGAAAACAGGGTGACGCATAAATTCACACGCAGGCCGTTTGCCAGTGCTTCGTCCACAACAGGGGAGGTCAACCAGCCATGCGTCGTTGACGGATTGCCGGTAGCGGGATCCACTTCAAACGAAAAATATGACAGATCGGATAACAAAGACCAGTCATAATTGGTTTCAAGCCCGTTAGACCAATAGGGATGCCAGCCAAACACAATCTTTTCCAGGTTGCACTGACGGCTGATTTTTTCATGCGATACGGGCGCAGGTTGATTGATATCATAATAATCATCTGCTGAATGCCCCAGTGCATTATAATGCTCAAGTTGTTGCTGATGTATAGACCGGTATTCTTGTCCATTACTGTAATAACTTGTAAACACAATAATAACACCTATAAGTATCGATGTTATCCAGTTATTCATAATACGCATTTATCAACAAAGATAAAGGTTTTTAAAGGATATTGTATTTATTGCAAAATAAATCGTAAATATTCAGGCGCATATATTTTTTATGTCAGCACTGATCGGTTACAATAAAACAAGTTACAGGCATTTTTCACATCACTATTAACGCATACAATCCTGTTTTTTTTACAAAATTATAAATCTTACACATTTTTGATGGTTAATGGTAATTTTATAGGCGTAAAAAAATTACAGACCAATAATAATTTTACTTATCTTTGATTAAAATAATAGTGTATTATGCAATTACATAAAGTCATATTAACATTTCTTTTGATAACGATAAGTCACCTTTTATTTGCCCAGGGTGTTGCAATAAATACGGACGGCAATAACGCTGATGCATCAGCTATGCTGGATGTAAAATCCACATCGGCAGGGATGCTTATCCCGCGGATGACAATGGCGCAACGAGATGCCATTGGTTCACCTGCCACAGGGCTACTGATATACCAAACCGATAACACCCCGGGGTATTACTACAACTCAGGAACACCTGCATCTCCTGACTGGATCATGCTTTTTGATGCTGACAAAGGGTGGTCACTTACAGGGAATTCAGGAACAACTTCAGGCACAAACTTTCTTGGAACCACCGATGCCCAGGACCTTGTTATAAAAACCAATGCCACTGAACGCATGCACATCAATGGTGAAGCAGATGGCTATGCAGGCTTTGTGGGCATCAATAACAGTGCTCCGCTTCAGCCTCTGGATGTAAAAGGAGATATTCACATTGGTGGTAACACAAGTGATTATGACGGGCAATCAGAATTCATGAAAATCTGGACACAGGGAGGATACTATTGGACCCTGGGCACCCTCAATACAGGGACACAGGCCACAACCGATTTATTTATCGGCCATAACGACGATGGAACCGATGGCATCTTTCATGTGGAATACGATGGCAACATAGGCATAGGCACATCCACCCCCGCTTCTAAACTTGAAGTGCAGGGAAACGCAAGCCATTACCTCCGGGTGTACGATGCCGGAAATGCACAAACACTGAATGTCCTGCATCCAACCACTGCTGACTGGGACTATGCCATTAAGGGCACTGCTGATAATTCGGGTGCTTACGGCATTCTTGGATACAGACATGCTACCTATGGAAGTATAGGCGTTTACGGAAACACAGGAACTTCCGGTGATTACGCTGTGCTGGGCAGGTATGACGGAAATAAATACGGCTACCTGGGAAGTGCCACTTACGGGGCTTTTGCTACCAGTGATACCGACCACGGCGGCTATTTTACCAGCACTGAAGCATCCGCTGATAATTATGGTGTATATGGCGAATGCGCAACGTCAGATTTTTGGGGCTATGGAGGATATTTCGTTGGAGGATACAGGGGCGTTTACGGCAAAGTCAGTCCCACAGGGAGTAGCTCTTATTACGGCGTGTATGGTTACGTTTCCGGCGGGTCAGGGACCAATTACGGTGTGTATGGAAGTGCAAGTAGTGGCAGTACAAATTGGGCAGGGTATTTTTCGGGAAACACCAAAACAACGGGGTATATGATTGTCGGAAATCCTGACGAACCCAGCGGCGTATCTCAAAACAACATTAGCTTTTATTCCATTGATTTTGGTACCGATAAATACTGGAATTATATCCTGTTAGTGTGTAATAATGCAGATGGGGCTTTATGGAGTTATAGTACAGATTACATTAAATTTGATAACACTGGTGCTGAACATTACCGGGCAGCACATTCTCCTTACATATGGTTCCCGGGAATAATGAATACATCCGATACACGTGTTGAGATAAGCCATGCATGTACGCTGGAAGACACCTATGATGGTGTGTACCTTGAATGGGATTATGATAACAATGGAACATACACAAAAATCACCAGCTGGTCAACAAACGGTTACAATGCGACTGTAGATGGCTGCGATCAAAGCTGTACGCAACCAAGCACATCTGCCTGGGATGATGATATGGACGGAAATGAAGATGGATTAACAACGGTGACATCCGTTTCAAATTCATTATCGAATGTTCCGGCAAGCAGTTGGGTAAGATTTCGATTGGTTGGCATGGAAGATGGATCCACTTCAACAGGAGAATACAGAGCGTATGATTTTACCATTTACGGTAATGATATTGATTTTGGCAGCAGTGGTTTTGAAGAAGGAGGCATATACGCTGAGGGACATGTTTTTGCTCAGTCAAACGCTCAGATTGGTGATGTAGCTGAATTTTTCCCCGTACAGGGAAGCAGTACACCAGGGGATTTAATATCAATGGATAAAACAGGTTCAGAACTCACATACATCACATCTAAAAAAATGGACCCATTGGTTATTGGGGTGCATTCATCATCTCCTTCCGTATTAGTCAACAATCCTGAAAATGGAATCCCGGTTGGTTTATCAGGCCGGGTTAACGTAAACGTTACCAATGAGAATGGTAATATCATGCCGGGAGATTATCTGACATCTTCATCAAAAAAAGGCTTTGCAATGAAAGCAACAGAAAATTGTTTTATTGTTGGCAGGGCAATGGAAAAATTGAATGAAGAAAATGGACAAATATTGTGTATGATAAATCCCGGCTGGTACAATCCTAATCCTAAATCTGAAGGAGTAATATCAGGTAATTATTCCCTGATTCCGGGTAAAAAAACGGTTAAGGTTATTGATGAAAGAATTCATGAAGGCTCACGTGTTTTTGTTACCATGAGAGATGATCCCGGATCTTATTTCTGGGTAAAATCAGTTAAAAACGGATTTTTTGAAATCAGTGTCAAAGAGACTCCTGACGATCGGGTGCCTTTCGATTATTTGATTAATAATGCCTCTACAGCCCAAGAAATTGAGAAAACAATTCATGAAAATTTAATTGCTGATAAAAAAGAAATTAATCAAAAAGAATCCGACAATAAAGCATGTGAAAACTGCGAAAGTAAAATGGTATATATTGGACCTGACCAAAATAAAATTGACATGTCCAAAATAGCTATTTCTTCAAATCCACCTTCGCCGCCGCCGGATATTAATAAAGTATGGACATGGGATCCTGTAAATGGATTCAAAGAGTTGGATGTTGAAATTAATAACATGATTGACAAAAAACAAAACAAAAAAAGAACAACATCCAACCCCATTGACAAGAAGGCTGATTATAGAAAAATAAAAGAAAATAATAATGATTATAAATAATTAAAATTTACATTGTGATACTAAAAAATCAAATGCAGTGAGTTCATCCCTTTAATCTGTTGAGATTTCAACGTGGACGTTTGGATTTTTAAAATAAAATCGTACATTTACACAGCAATAAATTAAGGATGAAGTTTAATTTTTAATGAAAAAACTATTTTTTTTACTGAAAATTCATTTAGATTTTTACACATCGAAAAACAATAAAAATTACTTTTACTAAAAAAATTAATGTTATGAAAAAACTGGGCTTATTTTTACTTATCGTTTTCACTTGTACATTTTCGTTAAATGCACAGGAAATTTCATTTAGTTTTACAGGAAATCATACATGTTCGTACGCTAACCTTGACAGTGTTTTTGTTGAAAACCTGACACAGGGAGGCGACACAACATTGTACTATCCCGACACTGTATTAACCATTGTCCTGACCAATATAGAGGATCAAACGGCAGTTCAAAATGGTTTTTACATCTCTCAAAATTACCCAAACCCGTTCTCAGCAAAAACAAAAATTGATGTGTTTGTACCCGAACCGGATGAGTTTACAATCAATGTGTTTGATGTAACGGGCAGGCAAATAGTGCAGTATGAAAACTATTTAGATAACGGATTGCATAATTTTACATTTTCAGCAGGGCAAAGCAATAATTATATAGTGACGGTAAATTCAGATAAATTTTTGCAAAAAATATTAATGATTCGTGTTGGTTCTGACCATGATTCGGAAGCCAATTTCGTGTATAATGGAAAAATACCGGAATCTAAATCCTTATTAAAATCAGGTGAAAATAAATCGGTTTTTCTTTATGAAATTGGTGATGAACTGAAATTCACAGGCTTTATTGATGGTGATTTTGAAGAAATTATTGACATCCCTGCGACAAGTGAAGATTATGTTTTTTCAATAAATGATATAACGCCTGATGCGCCTGTTTCCATCAGTGGCAGTGTTCAGGTATGTGAAAATGCAAGCGGTAAAACCTACAATATATCCGCTGTGGATGGCGCTACAGATTATACATGGACGGTACCCTCAGGTGCAACTATTGTCAGCGGACAAGGAACAACAAACATAACTGTTGATTTTGGTACAAGCTCGGGAGATATTTGTGTATCAGCTGAAAATTTATGTGGTGCCAGCACACCCACTTGTCAAGCCATAAACGTTAGTAACCCGGTAGCTGTCATAAACAGTAATGCCCCCATTTGTGAGGGGGGTACCCTTCAATTGGAAGCATCTCCAACAGGGATGAGCTTTTACGGATGGTCAGGGCCAGACGGATTTTCTTCTACAAATGAAAATCCAGACATAGTAAATGCAACCCCGGCAGCAAGTGGTACTTATTCCCTAACCGTAACCGACGGATATGGTTGTACAGACACTACAGATGAATACCTTACAGTGTATGAAAATCCAACCGCAGATGCCGGCACCGATGAAATTATCTGTGAAGGAGAAGATGTTGTGATCGGCGGTTCTCCAACAGCCAGCGGTGGCAGTGGTAGTGGATATAGTTATGCATGGAGTCCCGCTACAGGATTGAGTAGCACTTCTGTTTCTAATCCAACAGCCAACCCTGCCAATGCAGAAACTTATACCGTAACAGTTACCGATGCTAACGGATGTACTGCTACCGACGATATGAGTATTACAGTAAATCCAACTCCTTCAGCTGATGCTGGTAGTGATGAGGCAATCTGTGATGGGGAAAGCGTAGTAATTGGTGGTTCTCCTACAGCCAGCGGTGGCAGTGGCAGTGGCTACAGTTATATATGGAGCCCCTCTGGAACATTGAGCAGTGCCGCCGTAGCCAATCCAATTGCTACACCGGTTTCCACTGAGACTTACAGCCTTACAGTTACAGATGGAAATGGATGTCAGGCATATGATGCAATGACCGTGACGGTGAATAATAAACCAACCGTTAACGCTGGAAATGATGTTTCGATTTGCGATGGAGGTACGGTGGAAATTGGTGGTTCTCCAACAGCCAGCGGTGGCAGTGGAAGTGGCTACAGTTACATATGGAGCCCTTCTGCATCTTTGAGCAGTGCCGCCGTAGCCAATCCAATGGCCAGCCCCGCCAGTACAGAAACTTATAGCCTTACCGTAACAGATGGTAATGGTTGTACAGAAACCGATGATATAGTGGTAACGGTTAATGCCAATCCCGTTGCTGATGCCGGACCGGATGAGATGATTAATACAGGTGGAAGTGTAGAAATCGGCGGTTCTCCAACAGCCAGCGGAGGCAGCGGTAGTGGCTATAGTTATTCATGGGGCCCGTCAAACGGCCTTAGCAGCACCACCGTAGCCAATCCTACAGCCAGTCCAACAGCTACGGAATCTTATACAGTTACCGTGGTAGATGGAAACGGATGTGCAGACACTGATAACGTTACAGTAACCGTTACAGATGGACCAATTGCCGATGCCGGTAATGATCAAACAATTTGTGTTGGTGGCAATGTTGAAATTGGTGGTTCTCCAACAGCCAGTGGAGGTACTTCACCGTATGATTATGCATGGAGCCCTTCTAACGGACTAAGCAGCACAACCGTAGCGAATCCAACTGCCAGCCCGGCTTCAACAGAAACTTATATTGTCACGGTAACCGATGATAACAGTTTTACAAACACTGATACCATAACGGTAACAGTAAGTACTCCCACCGCCACCATTTCTTATAACAATCCTGTTTGTGAAGGCAGTGATTTATTATTTGATGGAGGCCCTTCCGGTATGGCATCATATAACTGGAGCGGCCCCGATGGTTTTAGCTCTGCCAATGAGGACCCAACTATCCTTAGCGTAACAACGGCTGCCGGTGGTGATTATTATTTAACTGTAACCGACAATTATGGATGTACAAATGTAACCAGTACCAGTATCACAATTAATGACAGCCCAACTGCTGATGCCGGAACTGAAGAAACAATCTGTATTGGTGAAAGTGTTCAAATCGGCGGTTCTCCAACAGCAAGCGGAGGCAGTGGCAGTGGATATAGCTATGCATGGAGCCCTGCAAGCGGATTGAGCAGCACTTCGGATGCTAATCCTGATGCAACGCCCGATACCACCACAACATATACCGTTACCGTAACCGATGGTAATGGGTGTACAGCATCGGATACAGTGCAAATCACTGTTAATGATCCCAATGCTGAAGCTACAAGTAACTCACCCGTTTGTGAAGGTGATCAGATTCAGTTATATGGAAACCCATCCGGAATGGCTTCTTATGAATGGACCGGGGCTGCATGGCAATGGTTTCAAGAACCAAAAATCGGACAAGATCAAACAATAAACAACGCTGATTCAGGAGATGAAGGGGTGTACGAACTTACCGTAGAAGACAACAATGGGTGTATAAGTACATCAAGCATATACGTATATGTGATCACTGGTGATCCGGATGCTCCTGCAGAGGCTTCACACTCCGTTGGACCGGATTCCATTGTATGGCGTTGGAATGCTGTTTCTACGGCTTCCGGTTATAAATACAATACCACCGATGATTATGGCTCAGCAACGGATATTGGAACAGACACTAGTTACCTTCAAACAGGATTAACCTGTGGAACACCCTGCTCATTGTATGTTTGGGCTTATGATGACTGTGGTGGCACTTCTGTTTCTACCGAATTAACAGCTGTTACTGAATCTTGCGGGCCTTTTGAATGCGGAGATTTTTTAATTGACTCACGTGATGGCTCTGCTTACGAGACCATACAAATTGGCAACCAGTGCTGGATGGTGGAAAATTTAAATTATGCAGGCAATGTCAACGGCAACAGCTGGTGTTACGATAGTGATCCATCAAATTGCGATACTTATGGCCGGTTGTATGATTGGACTGCCGCTATGGAAGGTGCTTCCTCCAGCTCTGCCAATCCAAGTGGCGTACAGGGAATTTGCCCCGATGGTTGGCACATGCCCAGCGATGATGAATGGCAGGAACTTGAAGGAGAAGTGGATGCTACTTACGATTATGGAGATAATTCTGAATGGAACGTTGAAGGATACAGGGGAGATGATGTAGGAAGTGCATTTGCCAGTGACGCATCATTATGGACGGATGGAGATCTTGAAAATCATGCCAGCTTTGGAACAAGTGGGTTTAATGCTCTGCCCGCAGGCAGAATTAACAGCAGTTCAGGTTCTACAGGCCTATCTGAATACGCCTTTTGGTGGACCACAGATGAGAGTACATTATTTGCCGGGAATGCGTTTTATCGTAATTTATATTATCAAGATACACGTTCTGGCCGGGGAACTTATTCAGATACAAATGGACTTAGCGTTCGTTGCGTAAAAGATTAATGACATATCTTTAAACAACCTGTAACAATTTTAGCTTAGCTGTCATAACAGGCAACTAAGCTAAAATTGTTTTTCTCATTTCCCTTTTCATACCAATGGTGTCAAAGGCAATTGATTTAAGAATTTCTACCCTCCCCTGTCTTTTTTCGTTCTACACGCTATTGCATTAAAACCCAAAAAATAATTGCATATAAAAACACGCTTCCTTAATGCAAATGCTTACATTTGTAGCTGTATGAATACAGACCATAAAACAAGCTATGAAACCTCCATCACATCTGGCAGTCTCACCAGCAGGTGGCAATGGATGTTATTATTAGGCCGTAGCTTCTCCTGCCTGCTGTACTACTGATGCAGGCGGATATTACCGTTGAATATATAAATTATAAACATATGAATTTTTCAGAATTAAACTTGAGCCATGAACTGCAGGAAGCCATTTCGTTCATGGGATTTACCAAAGCCACCCAAATACAGGAGCTGGCCATACTACTTATTATGAAAAAGAAGGATTTGATTGCAAGTGCGCAGACAGGAACAGGGAAAACAGCTGCTTTTGTGTTGCCATTGCTTGACATGATAAACAAAAACAACACGCATAATAAAGTAAAAGCCCTGGTTGTTGTACCCACCCGGGAGTTGGCCATACAGATAGACCGCGACATACAGGGCTTATCCTATTTTCTGCCGGTAACTTCGCTGCCCGTTTACGGTGGTGGCGACGGATCAGAATGGACACAGGAACGGAAAGCCCTTACCGAAGGAGTTGATATTGTCATTGCTACACCAGGTAAATTACTGGCACACATTAAACTCGGTTATGTTGATTTCAGCAGGCTTGATTATTATGTGCTTGACGAAGCCGATAAAATGCTGGACATGGGCTTTTATGAAGACATCATACGCATCACCAACCAATTGCCTGAAAAACGGCAAACCATGATGTTCAGTGCTACCATGCCACCAAAAATCAAAAAAATGGCACAACAACTTCTGCACCAGCCGGAAGAAATCAACATCAATTTGTCCAAACCTGCCGAAGGCGTACTGCAGGCTGTATATCCGGTCAACGACAAAGATAAAATACGGCTGATCCAGGAGTTGCTCGAAGACAAAAAAGATTACAAACGCATTCTGATCTTTACTGCCACCAAAGTACAGGTAAATGAGATTGTAAAGGCTTTGAACAGAAAAGGCATGAATGCACAGGGCATATCTTCGGATTTCGGACAAGATGAAAGAATAGACATACTCAACCGCTTCAAAGCAGCACGCATCCGGATACTTGTTGCCACAGATGTATTAAGCCGCGGCATAGACATCAAAAACATAGACCTTATCATCAATTATGAAGTTCCCAGGGATGCCGAGGATTATGTTCACCGCATCGGGAGAACAGCCAGGGCTGAAACCACTGGCGTTGCTCTGACACTCGCCAGCCCTGATCAGATGCGGGATTTTGATAAAATAGAAAAATTCATTGAACAAAAAGTCCCGAAATTAACATTGCCTTTTGCCCCGGAAAAAACACCCGCATGGAATGTTACACAAAAACAATGGCATCGCGGAAAAGCTAAAAACAAGTCATTCCAGCATAAAAAGAAAAAGCCACGGCGTTAACCTTCAACCTGCATCATGCATGCCTGCCCTACCGGGTACCAGAAACAATTAAACCAATACCGGTATCAGAAAGCCACGACAAATTTTTCACAGTGTCTTGTCCCTTTATTGCCCGTCAGGATCACAACGTGTAATCCCTCTTTCAGCCTGCTTTTTGACAACATTATCCTGGAGGTTCGCAGCCCGTATTCTGATTCCACCAAGCGCCCGGATGCATTAAATACCCGGCAGAGAAAAGTTTCATCTGGTTTGCCGGTAAATTCTATTTTTGCCACATCATACACCGGATTGGGTGTAATATGACAATATTGCGACTGCCGTGACAAGCTTTGCACAGCAGCTACATCAAAAAGATCATCCAGGTAATAACGCGTAGAATCATGTGTATAAGCTGCGGATCCATCACGGTATGCACTGATGTTCATGTATCGCTGATCCGGCACAAATTGCATAAACTGAATGTTGCCGGATACACCGGAATTATCCCGCATGATAACCCAGTTTTGCTCTGTACTGATGTTTTCGCCGGCACCAATGGCACTTACAACAGCATTATAGCGGTAACAATAATTATGCGCATCGTTTCTTTTGATCTGGCTGTTTGCCACATACAAATTATCGCCAGGGATGTTGTCATCATAAGCATTGGTTCGGTTTACAATTTTCGGATCAACAGGTGTGATTTCAGAAACAAGCGCCGTCAGGCTGTCAACAGCTGTAGCTGAAGAAGCCAGGCCTGAAATAAGAAACCCGTCAGCGTACCCCTGTGTATTGGATTCAATGGCAGCCCTGAGGTCATTGGTGTTATGCTGGCTGTCGTCATTATAATCCACCGTTTCAAGGGCATCCCGCAATGTAAACCATACCGGTTGATACGCTTGATTTATCTGTGCCTGTTGCCCCGAAAAATCACTCATCATGTTTTGAAACGCTGCCAAACCATTGGTGTTAACCCCCGACAAAGCACCTATTTGCCCCGCAAAACCTATCATCACCCAGTTTTGTTCATCTGTTTCCGCGGGCACATGCGCAACCATCACCTGGTTTTCCGTGATTGAGTTGTTAACTGTCCAGTCAAGATGCCGTGATATTACAGACTCCCCGGCAAGTGCGGTATTTGCAGTAGCATCCCCCCAACTCATCAATGCCGAACATGCCGTTCCGAAATCAAGGTACTTAAAACTTGAAAATCCCTGCAAATCCAAAAAAGAATTGGCTACCAGGATATCCCGGTAATCTATACCCGTGGTATCCATGCCGGCATCCACAGCCCCGTCAATGATACCTTGCGCTTCTGTAATGTACTTGTCATCTATGGCAATGTGCTGGCCTGCATCCACCACTTCTTTAGCGTATGACATGTATGAACCAAACTGCGGTATCAGGTAATTGGTTAAAATATCGTACATCTCATCAGCAAGCAAAAATCCCTGTGCATAGCCCCGCTCATAATGCGTTCCCCACACCTGTACAACGGTCAGGTTATCCGTTTCCGATAAAATCTCGCCGTTAACATCTTCCTGTGCCGTGGCCGCTAACTGAAACACACATAAAATTAATACAGTAAATACAATTTTTTTCATAGTCTTATAAACTTGGTTTCAACATGCCAATATAACCATTTTTTCTGATTCCACATGGTTTTTTTCTTTTTTCAGGGCAGCGGGGAAAATATCAGCTTCTTATGACCTGTTCTCTGCCTCCGGCCTGTATCTTGCCAGCGGCACCTTGGCTGTTTTTTCACCCCCGGACAGGATTTTACGCTGCTCAATCTGCCGGGTGTGAAAACAGCACAAGGTACCGCTGGCAAGGATGCCGGCCTGCGTCAGGCTGCAGACAAAAAAACTGTCTGCTCAGTATATCGCTCCATGTTTTTTCAGGGTTAAAATCAATGCACTGAATTCACAATATCAAAGCCGATGATACGGTCGGCACCAAGGCGGCGATCATGGTAATAAGCGATGATCAGGTAATCGTTTTCCGTTTGATAATGCGAACCCTCGAAACGCATGTGTTCCACCTCACCGGATTCTTTTTTCAGCACATACCGGTAATTATGCACCCCCTGCTTCAACAGTAAAGTGGTTTCATACTGCATCTTTTCAGCGTTAAATGTCATTTGTGAGTTTTCATTGCATTGCCATTGAGTGAGTTCCCCGTAAACATGCACAGTTGATGGCAAAAGATTAGCTCGTGCCTCCAACCTGAATTTTACCCACACGTAATCTGAATCCGTAAGCGATTCCCAGCCTTCCCGGTTGGAAATTGCATAACGGCCGTTGAAATCCGTTCTGTCAAGGTATTGCCTGAATTGGTTGTTTTTATCTTTTACCAGCCGCACATAATAATCCGGATGCTCAAAATTGATGGCCTCCACTTCGCTGTCGGTATATTTCAGTTCGCGAATGGAAAACCGCCTGTACTCATTTATGGCTTTAAACACAGCCTGGTCATCCCGGTGAAACACAATCTCATCATTGTTAACAAAATCCGGAGTGAAATCAGATTGTGCCGTTTCCCACTGATAATTCTGCACAATGCATACATCAAGATCATCGTAAATGTTGTTGAATTGCATATTGTTGGTTTCTATGCTGAATTTCACGTCGTGTCCCAAACTTCGATACATGCTGAGCACAGGCTGCCTGACTTCTGCATTGATTATACCTTTATGTTCCACAACCAAAAAACGTTTTACAAACAAAACATTTTCAGGCTCAGATGTTTCATACACCACCACGGCATAATTCCCGGAAATCCTGAAATCAATATCATCATTGGGAAGCTTAAGTTCATAGTGCGTATAAGGTATAAATGTGTTGACTGACATTTCATAATCCCGGATGTTATTGTTTTCAAAACCGTCAATGTACTCATTGAAAAAGAGGTTGCTTTTTTTCCAATCCTGGTCACAATGAATGACACGGTAATCAAAATCTCGCGGCACTTCACAGAGGTCATCAAAACTCAGCACAAGCTGTTTATCGCTGTTAAGCTCATAAAACGGATGAGATATTTCCCATCCATTTTGGTGTATTCTTACTGATTTCAGGCTGTCATCAAAAACACAATCTTTATAGACATCAATATTTTCCTGTGCCAGAACCAATGGATTGATTAACTTTGTCAAAAGAAGAAACAGGAAAAAATATTTTACATTATATGGCATAAATATTGTCAGATGTTAGTGAATTAAACGGACTGTTATGAAAAAAGTTTTGTACATACTTATTATTTTAAGTCTGCAAATTAATGCTTTTGCGCAAAAATCCATAAAAATTGAGAACAAAGAGCATGCCGGATATGTAAAAATCCCCGGAACAGGGCTTAAAATTGATCCCCCTGAAAATTACACAAAATCTGAACGCTTTACCGGTTTTGAAAACAAACTTTCAGAAGGGTCAATAATGGTCATCAAAACCCCGGGCAGCATTCAAAAAAACCTGCTGGCATTTAAAAAAAACAAAGACATTCGCAAAGGCATGGTTGTATCAGATGAAACCATGTACAGGATCAATGGCTATCAGGCGCTTCTTCAGGGTGGTGTTCAAATGTCTTACGGCAGAACATACTTGCGGTACAGGCTTGTTATCGGGGACATGGAAAACACTTACCTCTTAAATGCATCATGGAAAAAAGACAAAGATGCCAAAACCGAAGCAAAACGCGTAAAATCGGCGTTGCTGAGTGTCATCTATGAACCTGAAGAAGATGAATCCATACAGGATGCCTTTGATTTTACGGTGGATCCTAAAATTTGCGGATTGAAACCGGGCAATATCCTGATGACATCGCTTGTCTTTACCGAAGACGGACAAATGCCCAGTCAGACAGATGCCAAAACAGCATTTATGATAAACAAATCCACCGTTCCCAAAGGTGAAGACTTAGAGCATTATTTAAAGGAAATCATTCAAAAATACCCTATTGAATTCATGGAAAACCAGGACATGGAACCTCAACCCGTTACCGTGGCAGGCATGAAAGGACATGAAATCTATGGCATTGGCAAAAACACAAAAATCAACAGGCCGGAATTGTTGTATATCATGGTTTTGATGGATGGTTCAACGGTATATCAACTTACCGGAAGTACCCTTAAATATTTTGAAGAACATGTATCGTGTTTTAAAAAGACAGCACGGAGTTTCAGGTTTACAAACGAGTAATGTAAACTAACCCCGTTGGATAACAGCGAAGCTGTTAGCCGTAGGCCATTCAACGGGATTAACCGGTGAAGAAACGCAAATGCAGATAATAACCGGAGTACAGGCTTGATGCAATAAAATAACAATGAAAAACGAAATAATCATATACCAAAATGAAGACGCTTCAACCAAGATCGAAGTAAGGCTTGAAAATGAAACCGTTTGGCTTAACAGACATCAGATGGCAGCGTTATTTAACCGGGATATTAAAACAATAGGAAAGCATATCGCCAATGCATTAAAAGAAGAGCTGAATGACTTTTCAGTTGTCGCAAAATTTGCGACAACTGCTAGCGATGGTAAGGTTTATCATGTTGAACATTATAACCTTGACATGATATTATCAATTGGTTATCGTGTGAAATCAAAGCAAGGTGTACAATTCCGCCAATGGGCAAACCAAGTGTTAAAAAACTACCTGCTAAAAGGATATGCAGTAAATCAGCGTGTTGACCGGATCGAAAACGATGTGCATGCCGTTAAAAAAGAA
>CAZGPW010000009.1:0-4094 GCA_964527535.1 uncultured Bacteroidales bacterium | reverse complement strand
GTCTTAGCGGAAAAAAAGGCATGCGCCTGAACAGTTACCAAAGCCAATATTCTTCTTTCAAATTGCAGGCCTGTAATCTAAAATCCTGTTTCCGTACAGATGCCCAAAGCGTTTATAAAACGGTGAATTTTTGGCATTATTGTAAGATTATTATTAGTTTTTGTCCCTAAAGTCGTTCATTTATCGATAATTGAATAATGATAACAAATAAGACCGAAGACCGGAGACCGGGGTCGGAAGTAAAGCATACATTTTTAAAGTAACAATAAATTAACATGGTATCTTCCGCCCTTTCGATGCTTCGACGCAGCTTATTTCGATGCTTCTGCGCAGCTCAGCACATAGCTTCGCTCACCTGGAATGGGCGCAGCGCGGCGAAACACAGCTCAGTTCAGTGCAGGACATCACTTCCGTCTTCGGACTCCGGTCTTCCGACTTCTATTTATATAAGCTGTACTTTATACCCGGACCCTAATTATTATTACCGCTGTTCAGTATGATCAATTTTTCCTGAAAAGAAATTTCCGGGGCTACGATGAAATATACACCTGATTTGATATCCGTAATGTCAATGCTGCTGGGTAACGGCGGCTGAACATCAAAAGATTTCAACATGTAGCCCATTGCGTTGTACAGGTATATCCTGAAAGGGTTTTCACGATTGCCATTTATATACACCTTATTCACCGCCGGGTTGGGATACATGCTGATGTTTTGTTTGTTTTTTGAAAAAACAGAAACAGGTTGGTCACATTCTTCAAAAACCATATTTCCAGCTTCGTACCGCTGTTGTGCCGGGTTAATATTTGCATCTAAAGCATGCGGCGGCCCAACAAACGGCCAGGGAATACCGGCTTCAGTAAAATAACAGGGAGCATATTCTCTGAACAGGGATTCGATTTCCAGGTAGTCAGTACCCGCCGGATGCCAGGTGTCATACTGAAGATTAGCATGCTCAATGTGTCCCCCGCCTTCAATCTGGTACAAGCCGGTTAGCAACCCATTATCCGTTATTTCATTACCCACATAAATCACAGAATCTGTTGCAGGACCAGTATTCATAAAAACACCATATTTTTCCAGCCTGTTTCTGAAGAAAGCATTGTCAGGCCCGTTGATGCCATGCGAATTATCAACCACCAGGTTTTGGGCAATGTTGCCTTCAAAAAGGTTGCGATAAGGATAATTACCATGAAGCACCAGATCCCCCGCAGATTCCGACGGGAGATAATCTTCATCCCAATATGGATTTATAGAATAATTATAAGCAAACACATTTCCGTTTGAGCATGCCTGCAGTAACATGGAATGACGCAGGTGTTCAAACACATTATTCACTACCAGGCACTCCCCGGTAGCAAAGGATATTTCCACGCCATAACCACGTCCGCCGCCACCATAATCATGGGCATGGTGGAAGTAGGAACCTTCGATCAAAACATGGGAAGCAAAACGTACGCTGATGTGTGAAAAGATACAATTTGCACTGATGATGGCATGCACCTTTGCGTTCCTCACGTATTGGAACTTTATATTACTGGCCTGCTGATCATGGGAATCTGTTCGTTCAATGCTAAGGTTGCTGACAGACAAGTTTTCCAATGGTTCCATTCTAATAAGACATGGGGTATTCCCTGCCGGATAATCATGACGGATTTCTTCATGAATAAAGATTTTATTGTCCATGGTATCCGCTACTTCAACAATCTGCCCCATGGCTTGCAGAGCCCAGTCTGAAGTAACAAAATCACCTGCATCCTGATGCAAAAGCAGGACATCTCCCGGGACAATGCTGTGGGATGTATCAGCACAAATCAAGGCGGTGTCAAAAGTGTTAGCAGGTTGAATCGGTGTAGTATCATTAGTGAGGCTGCCATTTGCCGCGATCAGATTATTGGCTTGTGGAAGCTCAAAATTCAGCAACACACTATCTGCTGAAACACCTCTAAGATACGTGCCGGAACTCAAATTTAAGTTTTGTGTTAACCGGTATTCACCTGGTGGGATAAAAATCTCAGCGACCTGCCCCACTGCCAAGTCAAGGGCAGATTGAAAAGCATCGTCATCCGCAATGCTGTCATTGGGAATTGCGCCCAGGTCCAATATATTGATGAAAGTATCAGGAGGAGGTAAACTGTCGTTCAACCCTGCATTTTCCCAATTTGTCATTCGGTCATCAGGGATGATTTGTTGTGCATAGCTGCCTGGCATTAAAAACAACGCTAGCAATATGGATAACAGAAATGCGTGTGTGTAGTTATTTAACTTCATATAAATGATTTTTCACCGCAAAGATAACCAGGCTGGCCGTGTTTTTACAGCGTGTTTTTTCCATGATGTTGGCACGGTGTTTTTCCACTGTTCGTTTGCTGAGACACATTTCATCAGCAATTTCGATGTTGGATTTTCCCCTGCAAACATGTTGTAACACTTCAATTTCCCTTTCAGAGAGGGCGTTTTTTTCCACGCTGTCTTCTTTTTTTAATCCTTCCAGCAATGATTGCAACAATTCCTGCGAAAAATAGGTTCTGCCGGCATTTACGGTAATGATGGCTGTTTCCACTTCATCAATTTCAGAATCTTTAAGGATAAACCCCCTGACACCTGCTTCTACCATTCGATTGTAATAATCTTCATCGCCATACATGGAAAGGGTAATGATTTTCAAATCCGGATATTCCTTTAATGCCTTGGATGCAGCTTCCACACCATCCATTACCGGCATAGCAACATCAAGCAAAACCACATCGGGCTTGTTGCTGCGTATTTTTGTTAAAAAATCTTTTCCGTTCGCTGCTTCGCTGACAACCTTCATTTTTTTTGATCCTTCCAGAAGGGTTTTCAACCCGTTCCTGAAAAGGGTATGGTCATCAACCAGCATTACTTTTATGGTATCATCAGAACTCATCGTGATTCAAAGGTATATAAATTTTCATAAACGTTCCGTTTTCTTTTGACGTGTCAATATCCACACTTCCATTAATGCTGGCCACCCGTGAATATATATTGGATATGCCCAGGCCCTGTTTTTTATTAAACACGTCCTGGAGGTCAAAACCTTTGCCATCATCAGCGTATTCAATCATCAATGCGTTTGTGGTCTGATCCATGTTAATAATAACACGGGTTGCATCTGCATGTCTAACCGTATTGGTAAGCATTTCACAAAGTACACGGTAAACAATGATTTCAATTTTATGTGGAAATTTTTCGTTTTTTAATTTGGTTTTGAATTTGACCTCCAGATCAGAGGAAGCACTGATTTTATTGATGAAATTTTTCAATGCCTGTACAAGGCCAAAATTTTCGAGCATGTGCGGGCTCAGGTTATTGGAAATATCTTTGACCGATTTTAATGCTTCCTGGACGAGTTTGTTAGCGTTCCCTGCAATTTCTTTTTGTTTTGGGTTTATCAGTTGTTTTTCGAGGGCTGAAACAGACATCCGAATGCCTGACATCAAGGGGCCGATGCCATCGTGCAATTCCCTGGCAAGGCGTTTACGTTCGGATTCTTCAGTAACGATTACCGATGAAAGCAGTTGTTTTTCAGATTCACGGCGTTCGGCTTCCATGCGGTCGATGTAATTAAATATCTGCCTGATTAGCAGCAACCCCAAGGCCAGAAAAAGTGATGACAACACGCCAACCCAGATGTAAAGCAGTCTGAAATCCTGTGCCTGGAAGTCACTGACCAGGGGAAGAAATTCCACAACCCGCCTGATGAGCAGGGCGGCAATGCCTATTGATATCATTATCCAGGAGAAATTGTATTTGGTACGTTTTGTCAGTTTCAACGCCTGATAAACAGCAATGAGCTGAAACAAGACGGCAAGAATGATTGTAATTTTCAGTAGCATGGTATTATGTGTTAATTATGAGCACACTAAGGTAATGAATAGAATCAAGCTAAACAAGAAGCACCTGCCAAACGGGCGTCTGGCAAGTGCTTGGATAAAAGAATAGATAGATAGAGGGGGATTGGATAGAAGGAGGACGCTAAGTTAAAAAAAATTATCCTTTAATCCAAAAATATTTATGCTTTTTTATGCATCATTCAAACCCAGCGGGATGATCATCTCCCCGAAACCACCATT
>CAZGPW010000008.1:0-40499 GCA_964527535.1 uncultured Bacteroidales bacterium | reverse complement strand
TAAAACAATATGGATCAACACAGCTATTACACTAAAACGGCGGATAAGACGCTTGAAGAATTAGACAGCAAGAGAAAAGGATTGAGTGCCAAAGAGCATGAAAACCGCTTACATAAATATGGCCTGAATAAACTAAAGGAAACAAAGAAAAAAGGATTTTTCGAAATACTTTGGGCTCAGATCAACAACCCGGTTGTTTTCTTATTGTCGGCGGCTGCAATCGTTACTTTCTTTTTTCACGACATTGCCGAAGGAGTTGCCATTCTTGTGGTTATCCTGATCAATACAATCATCGGCTTTTGGATGGAGTATCAGGCGCAACAGTCTATGCAAGCGCTAAAAAAAATGGACAAGATTAAAGCAACAGTCCTGAGAAATGGCAAAACAAATAGCATCGATGCTGAAAAAATCGTTCCCGGTGATATAATTAAGCTCGAAGCCGGAATGATTGTCCCTGCGGATGCCCGGATCATCGAAAACAGCGAACTGGAAGCCGATGAATCAGCACTTACCGGCGAATCTGTTCCTGTGAAAAAAACAACCGAAAAAATCGAGGCGGAACAAAGCCTTGGCGACCGCGTAAACATGCTTTTCAAAGGAACGGTTATAACCGGAGGAAGCGGAACGGCAGTGGTAACGGCCACGGGGATGAAAACGGAAATGGGAAATATTTCCACAATGGTCAGCGAAGCCGGTGAGGAAGAAATTCCCCTGGACAAAAAACTCAACAGGCTGACAAAAAAACTTATTTGGTTAACATTGGGGCTTGCCCTGACATATTTTGCATTTGGCTTATTAACAGGCAAAGATGTTTACATACTTTTTCAGACCGCTGTTGCATGGGCCGTGGCTGCTATTCCGGAAGGATTGCCGGTGGTTGCGAGCATTGCCCTTGCCAGGGGCATGTTGAAACTTGCTAAGCACCAGGTAATTGTCAAGCGATTATCAGCGGTTGAAACCCTGGGCGAAACAACCGTTATTTTTACCGATAAAACGGGTACGCTTACAGAAAATAAACTATCCCTTGAAAAAATCGCTTTGCCCAAAGAAAGTTTCAATGTGAAGTTCCGGAAAAATTCGGTGCTAATGGAACCGGAAGCTTCCCGCGATATGCCGGAAAGCTTTCAGCATTTTCTCAGAATATCGGCATTTAGTAATTACGCAGATTTTGAAAAAGGAGCAGGTGATCCGCTTGACCTGTCCTTGCTGAAATTTTTGAAATTTTACGACAACGAAAAATGGGAAGGCTTTAAACAAATGCGGCGTAAAGTGGAAGACCCGTTCGACTCAGAAACCAAGTTGATGGGCTCTGTAAATGAATATGAAAACAAATACTATGTGTCATGTAAAGGCGCTGCCGAATCCATTATTTCCCGTTCGAAATCAATCCAGGTAAATGGCAAACAACAAGCGTTTTCTGAAAACTTAAAACAAAACTGGAAGAAAAAAAATGATGCAATGTCATCAAAAGGCTTGCGTGTAATTGCCTACGCCTATAAAACCATCGATGATCTCAAAGACGATGTAGATGATGCCACGGAAGCTTATATGCACTCACTTGTATTTATTGGCCTGGGCGGATTTCTTGACCCCCCAAAACCAGAGGTGCAAAATGCAGTGGAAGAATGCCAACGCGCAGGAATTAAAGTAATTATGGTTACCGGAGATCATCCTGGCACATCGAAAAATATTGCCCGGCAAGTACACATTGTCGAAGATGAAGCTGCCAATGTCATTAAAGGAGATGAACTTAAAAAAGGCCAACACAGCAAAATAACCTCTACCCGTATCTTTTCGCGTGTAGATCCGGAGCAGAAGCTCAATATCATAGACCACTTTCAGCAGCAAAATGAAATTGTTGGCATGACCGGCGATGGTGTAAATGATGCCCCTGCCCTGAAAAAAGCCGACATCGGGATTGCCATGGGTAAACAGGGTACACAGGTGGCCAGCGAAGTAGCCGATATTGTGCTTAAAGATGATTCATTCCCATCCATTGTGCGTGCCGTTAAAGAAGGACGGATAATTTTTCACAACATCCGGAAATTCATTATTTATCAGCTTTCTTACCATCTTGGTGAAATACTGGTGATTGGTTCCATCAGTTTTACCTTGTTTAAGTTGCCTGTATTGCCACTCCAATTGCTGTTTTTAAACTTGCTGTCCGATGTATTTCCTGCCCTGGCACTTGGTGTGGGCAAAGGAAACCCCACCGTGATGAAACTCCCGCCCAAAGATCCAAAAGAGCCAATCATTACACGAAAAAGCTGGATGAGAATTGTTTATTACGGTGTTGTTTTTGGAATGACGGTAACAGGCACTTATTTATTTGCCAAATTTGCCCTGCACTTTTCTGATGAGATTGCCAACAACGTTGCGTTTTTTACCCTGGCTTTTAGTCAGTTATTGCATGTATTCAATATGCGCGATATCAATGAAGGGATTTTCCTGAATCAGATTACAAAAAACAAATTTGTGTGGTATGCCCTGGCATTTTGTGTTGCAGCAATTGTTGCAGCTTATTTCATCCCGGCAGTAAAAGAAGTTTTATCTCTCCAGACCATGGGCATCAAAGCATGGCTTGTGGTTCTTATTGGTTCACTTACTCCACTCATCGTCATTCAAACAGGTAAGCTCATTGCCAAAAAAAACAGTGACAACTCAAATATGTAACAAACATGATACGCCAGCCGGCTGCGCACATCTGCCTGCCATAAAGTAATGCAGACAGGCCTGATACCGGTATTTGCAGTATTTCTCCATTCCGCTTTATTTTCTCCCATAATTTTTATAGGTTTGAGTGGTATTTAAAACCGGATGTATAATGTGTGAACTTGGTTAAGGTTTGTTTATAAACGAGTTAGGGCACATGCAAAAAACGAGTTCCAAATGACAGATAAAGATTTTACTCAGTGGTTTAAATGGGAAGATAGGAATTCTTTAAATGGAATAAAATATCCTGGTGTTTATTGCATTGCCATATCAGAAACAGATTTGTCAGAACAAAATTTCAAATGGATTTATAATATCACTTACATTGGAATGACAAATTCAAAAGCAGGTCTAAAAGGTCGATTAAAACAATTTGATAATACAATAATTGGGAAAACGGGGCATGGCGGAGCTGATAGATTTAGATATAAATATGAAAACTATTCAGCCCTTGTTGACAAACTATATGTTTCAGTTTGCTCATTTAAATGTGATGTGAAATCAAATAGTCCTAAAGATTTAAGAATAATGGGTGACGTTGCAAAGTTTGAATATGAATGTTTTGCTAAATATGTTGAAAATTTTGGATGCTTGCCAGAATTTAATAATAAAAACGCGTCACCTAAATATAGTTTAACGCATAAATAAAGAGAAATGAAAAAAGCCTCTTACCACCAATTACATGCACACAATTTTTCGCAAATAAGAGCACAAAGCTTTTGGCAACCCTGGTACAAGATTCCCTTCCATAAAACTCACCGTGGTTTTTTAGTATTTCTCCATTCCGCTTTTTTTTATCCAATAGTTTTTATACGTTTGAGTAGCATTAAAAAAACCTGATGTGAAATGTTTGAAAGTAGTTGTACAAGTTTGAACATGGGGTGGGTGTGGTTATAAATGAGTTGGGCAACATACAAAGAAAGCCAACGCACAAACAGGCACATTTGGTTTTGCCAATACGCAGATCCAACGCTGAAAAACCAAAAGAGCCTGTTTTTTGCCAATGCTGAGCTAAAAAGATATGACTGACATTTCTCAAATATTAAACTCGCTAAACACTTCACCAAGTGTTGAATTGTTGCGTTTACGAAACAGAGAAATGGTTATTGAGTTTCTGGCAAATACATTCAATAAACAATCTGTCATATCATCTGAAAATATTACTGTTCAATTAACCGATTTCTTGGAATTCAAGCAAATTGAAAATGATGAAGACAGCGAAATCAATGCATTCGACACTTACGAGGAGAAAGCTAAAAAATATATTCAACTTTGGACAAACAAAGGCTTCTTAGCCAATTATCCTGATGAACAAGGAGAGGTTTTCTATGAACTTTCAGCTCATTCGAGCAAAACCATAGACTGGTTAGCAAGTTTAAAAAAGGAGGAATTTGTTGGAACTGAATCAAAATTCAACAACATTTTAAACCAATTAAAAGAATTGGTTGAATTTACCAATGAAGATGCTGAAAAACGTATTCAGTTGTTGGAAGAAAAAAAATTTGAAATTGAACAGCAAATTCAGCAAATAAAAATCGGAGAAGATGTAAAAGTGTTTGAGGAATTTGAAATCGTTCCACGTTTCAACCAACTCAATCAATCAGCCAAAGAATTATTATCTGATTTTAAAGAAGTTGAAGACAATTTCAAAGAAATTACAAAGGGTATTTATCAAAAACACGCTGACGGAAGTTTGACAAAAAGCGATATTTTGGAATTTACCTTTGATGCTTTAGATGAACTGAAAGATAGTCAGCAAGGAAAAAGCTTTTACGCATTTTGGTCATTCATTTTAAACCCTGAATTGCAAAACAGATGGGAAAATCTAACTAAGGAATTGTATAAAACTTTGGAGGAAAAATCAATTCCTGTAAATGACCCGTTCTTAAAAGGAATGAAAAGACATCTTCACAATTCAGGACAAAAGGTTTACAAAGCCAACGATAAAATGGCCGAAAAACTAAGCCGTATCATTCGTGAAAGCGAAAGTTCAAAATCGGAAGCCACCAAAACCATTATTCAAGAAATAAAGAAACAGCTTGTAGAAATAAATAAAACAAAGAATAAGCCCGAAATTTCATTTGAACTGGAAACTGAAGTTGAAATCAACATTCCGTTTGAACGCAAATTAACGACAGAACAAAGCGAAGAAGTTACATACACAAGTAAACCACAAATTGCAGACGAAGACATTGCTTCTTCCACTCACTTGGGTAGGCTGTTTTCACAATCAACCATTGACAAAGATTTATTGCGAAAAAGAATAAAAGACATTTTGAATAAAAAATCGCAAACCACACTTTTAGACATAGTTGAAATTTACGGAGGACTTGAAAAAGGTTTGCCCGAATTGTTTGGATACATAGGCATTGTAAAAGATTTTAAACACGTTATCAGCCCTGATAAAACACAAAGTATCGTGTTTGATTCTAAAAACAATAAACAAATACAAATCCCTGAAATTATTTTCACCAGATGAGCACTATAGAACAAAATAAAACACCATACAGTAAAGTAATTGTAAAGTTGCTGAAGGGCGTTGTGGAACGTTCTTCAAACGTGTGGGACGATATAATCAATTATCAAATTGAAATCCAAGATTACATCAGTAAAATTGGATTGGAACTCATTGTAAAGAAAGACGATGGTTTTGCGTTTGTAAAACAATTTGAAGACAGCGAAGGAAAAACACTTGGCTTAGTTCAAAGACGTCAAATTGGCTTTGAAACATCAATCGTACTTGTAGTTTTAAGGCAAAGTTTGGAAGAATTTGACAGTAACCCAACACAGCTGGCTACGGAGAAATTCATTACTAATACCGAAATAAAAGATGAATTAGAACTCTTTTTGCAAGAAGGCTACAACAAGTTGAAATTTCAAAAAGATTTGGATAGCTACATTAAAAGAGTAGTTGAATTAGGTTATCTGAAAGAAATCAGTGAGAAAGACAACGAAACGAAATATCAGATACACCGTATTATCAAGGAAAAAATAACACCTGATATATTACAAGAATTTAAAACAAAGTTACAAGAGTATGTTGAGTCTGTTTAGTACGAGTTCTGATACAGCGGGTTTCAGACTTCAATATATGGAAGTTTTTAACTGGGGAACCTTTGATGAAAAAGTTTTTAGAATAAATCCGCAAGGAAATAATTCGCTTTTAACCGGTGCAAACGCTTCCGGAAAAAGCACTTATATTGATGCTTTGTTGACGTTGATGGTTCCTGCTAAAAAAGACCGTTTTTATAATCAATCTTCGAGCGTTGAGAAAAAAGGCGATCGCACAGAAGAAACTTATGTTTTGGGGCATTACGGAAATATTCAAGAAGAAGGAAAAACTTCTACTTCCACACAAAAGTTGCGAGACACAAGCACTTATTCCGTAATCCTTGCTCATTTTAAAAATACAGACGAAAAGAAAATCACATTATTTCAAGTCCGTTGGTTTTCCAACAACGAATTAAGAAGACAATTCGGTATTGCTCACGTTCCGATTGAAATAGAAAAAGATTTCAGTCAGTTTGACGGCAAAGGAAATTGGAAAAAGCGATTGGATAAAATCTATAATGCGAATACGACCAAACGGAAAATTGAATTTATGGACGGTCCAACTGCTTATGCAGAACGAATGTCAAATCTTTTCGGAATGCGTTCTATAAAGGCTTTGAGTTTATTCAATCAAGTTGTCGGGGTGAAAGTCTTGGAAGATTTAGATGAGTTTGTCAGAACCAATATGTTGGAGGAATATACAGAGAATGGTAAAAATTCAGAAGAAGCGTTTATTGAATTAAAAGAGAGCTTTCTGACTTTAATGGATGCAAAAACCAACATTGAAAAAGCCAAAGAGCAAATCAAACAACTTACACCAATCAATGAAATTGCTAACAAACTGAATAAAATTCAGAAAAACTTGAAACAATTAGAACAATCAAAAGTAACGGCTGTTTATTGGTTTGCCCAAAAAGGTGTTGAGTTGGGTGAAAAGGAATTAGAAAAATGCAAAGAAGAATTACAACGATTGAATGATGAATTAGCGGAATTACGAGACAAGGAAGATGCCTTAAAAGATAAAGAAGCCGATTTAAGAGAACAAATAAAATCAGATGATGTTGGTCGTCAAATCGAGAAGCTTAAATCAGAAATTAAAGAGACCGAAAGAAAAAGAGATAGACGAAAAACTAAGCTTGACGATTACAACAGAATCGCTCAAAGCATTGAATTGCCTGCCAATCCAAGTGAACAAACATTCAATGAAAACAGAGAAAAAGCAAAACAGTTAAAGCAAAGCACACAACAAAAAATTGATGATGAAAGTGAAAATCTTCGATCGTTAAAAAATAAAGAAGATGAGTTAACCGAATCAACCAACGAATTAGTAAACACCATTCAAACGCTTCAAAAAAACAAAAACAATATTCCTGTAAATGAAGCCAGAATACGTGAAGAACTTATTGAAAACATTGGAGCAACAAAAGAAGAAATACCATTTATTGGCGAACTTATCAAAGTAAAGGAAGATGAATTAGCGTGGGAATCTTCTGTTGAAAAAGTGCTTCACAATTTCGCTTTGCGTTTAATTGTTCCGCCAAAGTATTACTCAAAAGTAAATCAGTATGTGAACAACAATAATTTGAGAGGCAGAATTCGTTACGACAAATACGAACAACAGGATTATCTCAAAAGTATGCGACAGAAGGACATTAACGAAAATTCCTTAGCCAATAAAATTGAAATAAAACCCCAAACGCAGTATGATGAATGGATTGAGAATTATTTGGAAGCTCAATTTAATTTTACCTGTGTGGATAATCTTTCAGAATTTGAACGCCATTCAGAAATGGCAATTACGCAGAAAGGTCTAATAAAATTCAGAAAAGGAAAACACGAAAAAGACGACCGACCGCATATTTCGAGAAAAGAAAACTATGTTTTGGGTTGGGATAATAAAGAGAAAATTGCGGTTTTAAAGAAAGAATTAAGCAATCTACAAAACCAACAAACCGAAAACAAAAAAGCGATTGTAAGTAAAAATTCTGAAATAAAAAATTTAGGAACATTCAAAGATGAGTGCCACAATCTGTTTTCAAAGTTTGATAAGTATGATGATATAGATTGGCAGTCATATGCCAGTGAAATACAAGAAAAGACGGATCAGAAAGAAGCGTTGGAAAAAACGAATGACCGAGTAAAGAAATTGCAAGAGCAGTTGAAAGATGTGCAGGATAAGTTGAAGAAACTTTCGGAAGTTGAGATTGAAGATAAAGTTATAGCGAAAGGGAAAAAGCAGACCGATATAGATACTGTTGCTCAAACGGTAAAAGACAACAAAGCCATTTATGAGCCTTTTGGAAATATTGATACTTCAGGGTTTGAAAGTCAAAACCCCAATCTATTGAATATTGAGTATGTAAATTTTGAAACAAGTCGTAAAAATTTTCAGGACGAAAATTTAAAAGAAATATTAGAACTAAACAGACAAAAGCAACAAAACGAAAGGGAAGTCAGCATAAAAATCAATGCGTTTAAACAGCCGTCAGAAATTATTACCAACAAATTCAAAGACTGGCGTTCGGATGTAAATGCTTTGCCCGAATCAACTCATTTGGAATTTATCAGCGAGTACCAAAAGTTTTTGGAAAGATTAGAAAAGGATAATCTCCCAAAATTTGAAAAGAAATTTAATGATTATTTGCAGGAAACCATCACCAATAAAGTTGGTGATTTTAGAATGTTCTTTGAAAACTGGTCGGACACCATAAAAGAAAACATTAGACATCTGAATGATTCGTTGAAAGGAATTGATTTTAAAAACAGTCCTAAGACTTATATTCAACTTGTAGCACCCAATAAAATCAATGATGAAGTAAAGGAATTTAGAAAACTTCTGGAAGAAGCCGTGCCCAATGTTTATCAAATGGAGAAAACAATTGAAGGAAGAGAGTATCATTTCAACAATCACATTCACCCATTTATAGAAAAGTTAGATAAAGAAGATTGGCGAAAAAGGGTTATGGACGTTCGTTCATGGTTCAACTATAAAGCCGAAGAATTTTACAAAGAAACTCATCAGAAATTCAAAACTTATGAAGCAATGGGACAACTTTCCGGTGGAGAGAAAGCCCAACTTACTTATACGATTTTAGGCTCTGCAATCGCTTATCAATTTGGTTTGACCAAAGAAGGATTACAAAGTAATTCATTCCGCTTTATTGCTATTGATGAAGCATTTAAATCACAAGACGAGGACAAAGCTAGATACCTGGTTACACTTTGCAAACAGCTTCATTTACAACTATTGGTAGTTACTCCAAGTGACAACATTCACATTGTGGAAAACGATATTTCATTCGTTCATTTTGTGGAACGCAAAGAAGAAAGGCACTCTTGGTTGTACGATATGCCTATTGAACAATTCAAGGAAGAAAAAGCGAATTACGTACTGCAATGATTACGCCACAGGAAATAAAGAAAAAAGCCGAAAGAAAATACATGTCTTTTCTTCAATCATTGGTTAAGCAGGAACCTTTTGAAAGATTGGTCATTCATGGCGATAAAAAATACGCAAAATCATCATTGTCCGAATTTGAAAAAGAATTACAATTAATTGTCAGCCAATCCAAAGAGAAGAAAGGATTTGGTTATACCTTAGAATTTCAACAAGTAAAGACAAAGCATTTAGGCACACAACATTTGCCAACCTTAATTTTCTTTGATACAGAGGAGGATTTTTTACAGTTCTTGGGGAAGGCAAAAGAAGTTGCCTTATTTCGTCAAAGTTCAATAAAAATAACTGAAGCATATCCTCAGCTAACAGATTGGATAATTAGAAACCCAACAAAAGTAATTGCCAACCAAGCTAAATGGGAGAGTATATTGAAAGTGTGTCAATACTTCAACCAAAACCCTGAACCAAATTTGTACATAAGGGAACTCCCTATCAAAGTTCACACAAAGTTTTTAGAACGAAATCAGAGTGTGATTAGGGAATTACTTGATATTCTTATTTCAGAACATATCAACATAGACGAAAAAATATTTGAGAAAAGATTTAACTTGAAATATGCCGAACCACAAATTCGGTTTAAGGTGCTTGACAAAGAGATTGCTCAGAAATTCTTCTCTGGAATAGACGATTTGGCTATTCCCGTGAGTCAATTTGAAACATTGGATTTACCTGTTGAAAAGGTAATTGTGATGGAAAACAAAACCACATTCTATACTGCACTTACCCTACCCAAAATGAGTAGAGCCATAGCCTTATTCGGAAGTGGATTTAGTGTATATAATCTAAAGAATGTTCGTTGGTTTAAAAACACGGAATTGCTTTACTGGGGCGATATTGACGCACAGGGATTCGAAATTTTATCGCAATTTAGAGGTTACTTTCCTGATACAAAAAGCGTTTTGATGGACAAGCAGACCTTTTATAAGTTTTTTGAAAACGACAACGGCACACCGTCAAATATTTCAATAAAACTTAACTTGACAAACAAAGAACAAGAATTTTACGATACATTAAAAAAGAACAACTGGCGACTCGAACAAGAAAAAATCCCGTTTGAATACGTAAACAACTATTTTGACAATGAATAATCCACGCAGCAGCCACACACATTACCAGGCCGCTCAAGCCAGCCGTAAAAGCCCAAACTTATCAATAAGTGTGTCTGGGACAACGCACGGACAAATAAGAAGCACGATTGCCAAACAGGCGGTCACCTGTCTTACAGACAGGCAGGTGTGCCATGCGGTGAAAAATTTGGAAATTAGCCTGAGCATCATTAAATTAGCGGGGTGGTGGAACAAAAAGTTGGGAGGTAAAGTGCCGCACGGTGCCTGGTGCCAACCCGTCCCCAACCATAAAAAACAGCATTATGAAAAAAATAAGTGTATTTTTATTAATGATAATCACAATTACCGGGTATTCACAGAATTACTTTGATTATAACATCAATTTTGAAGATACAAGCCAATTCTTTCGATTAGAAATTGACACTAGCTCAAACCCCAATAATATTTGGCAAATCGGCGAACCACAGAAAACAATATTCACATCGGCTTATTCTGTACCTAATGCAATCGTGACAGATACTGTAAACTCATATCCGGTAAGTGACACTTCTACCTTCGTTATAAAGCATGTTTCTTGTCCATCAGGTTTTCAAATGCCGCACACAGTGATTTTAAGCGGGAAATACCAGGTAAATAGTGATACCATAAATGATTTTGGTATCCTTGAATTTTCCCCTGACAATGGAAATACCTGGGTTGATTTATTGACAGATACAATATATCAAGACCAGGGGTGCTATGATTGGTGGAGTGCAAAACCAACCTTGACGGGAAATTCATCTGCCTGGACAGATTTTTACGTTTGGGTGGCTGGATTTGGGCCAGTCTTCAATATTCAACCAGGTGATACAGTTCGATATAGATTTACTTTCGTTTCTGATGGTATTCAGACAAATAAAGACGGATTAATGTTTGATGATTTACATTTTGAGGATTGGGCGGAAGGAATTAATACAGTAAAAAGCCAATTTAATTCAAAAATATACCCAAATCCAACATCAGGAAATGTGGAAATTCAATTTCTTAATGAAACCAATGAAACATTTGAATTTACATTGTTTGACAGTAACGGAAAAAGTGTTCTAATAAAGAGAACGACGAATAAAAACTCGATTCAACTTGATTTAAGCAATTATCATTCCGGGCTGTATGTCTATAAATTATTAAATCAAAGAAACAAGGCAATGTCATTTGGTAAGATAATGAATCAATAAATGACGCTTGCCAATGTACAGTAGAGCCTGCAGTAATATGAGCAGCCTGCCCCGTAGTGTCTTTTTCTATTCAATTCAACAGGGCTGACCTAAGCAGGGGCTGCTGATTGTTGATTTTTCATTACCCCAATAATGAACCCCATTTTATAAAGGTCAAATAAATATAAATTTACCCATCCTTTGGTCAATAAGAATTTAATAAGGGGCTTTAAAGCGACGTAAGTAAAATATATCAAATGCCTTATGTTGTGGTATTTATAATACATGCGCAACAATGTGACGTCATTAATTAAGGCTTTGTCATAACCTGTGTATTTAAGAACGTATGTGAGATTGGTTATGGCTTTTTCCGTGTTTCTGAGGTACTTGTCATTGCTTTCCAGGTCACCGTTCATTACCGGATTATCAATATGTATGATATCTATTCCTTTCTTTTTCAATTCATAACCAAATAGTGTGTCCTCATGTCCATATTCAACCAGTCTTTCATCAAACCGGTTTTTTTCAAATATATTTTTGCTTATCACAAAGTTGTTGGTCATGAAGGAGGCATTTGGGTTTTGTGCCCTGATATCTGCCGGTTTGGATTCTTTTTGAATGCCATACTTCCACCTTAGCATTTTAGTTGCCGGCGGTTTCTTCTCTTCGTCATAAACCCGGCCACCACAAATAACATTGTTTGGAAAGGCTTTGATGGCTTGAATGTAATTGGACAAAAACGATGTATTTATAATCAGTGAGTCACAGTCAAGAAAGAGCAGGTAATCGTAATTTACGTGTTGTAAAAATTGATTTCTAATGGCGGCACGTCCGATGTTTTTTTCCAACTGGATATACCTGACTTTATCGCATAAAGCCCTGTTGTGTTTTCTAAATACATCTTCAGAACCATCATCAATAAAAATGATTTCCGCCGGCACATCCAGGGCTTGTGTTTGAGTGGATAATGATTCTAAAAGACTGTCAATCTTATAATTATATATGGGAATGCAAACTGATAACATATAATAATCCTGTTAATATCCTTTCAAAATTATAATATTTTGATGATGAATGACAATTTTCAACAAGTTTTAAGTGCATTTTCCCCTAAAAACAAGTTATACAACATCAAAAAAGAAATGTAAGCTGTTGCAAATAACATTAATAATGCTGAATTTTGTTTGGAAATTTATAAACGCATTAAAGATATTGGCTTATGGCTATTGAAAACATGAAACCCCGGGATTACATTGCACGCGAGGATAAATTTGGTGCACACAATTACCATCCGTTACCGGTAGTTCTTGAAAGGGGCGAAGGCCCTTTTGTCTGGGACGTTGAAGGTAAACGTTATTATGATTTTTTAGCAGCATATTCTGCTATCAATCAGGGACATTGTCACCCGAAAATTGTGAATGCCCTGGTAGAACAGGCAAAGAAACTCACATTAACATCACGTGCTTTTCACAACGATGTGTTGGGTGAATTTGAAGAATACATAACCAGGTATTTTGGCTATGATAAGGTGTTGCCAATGAACACCGGTGCAGAGGCTGATGAAACGGCATTGAAAATAGCAAGAAAATGGGCGTATGAGAAAAAGAAGGTGCCTGAAAATAAGGCTAAAATAATCGTTTGTGAGAACAATTTTCATGGCCGTACCATTACCATTATCTCAATGAGTACCGATCCGGTTGCAAAAAAGAATTTCGGCCCTTATACCCCCGGATTTGTTACGGTTCCTTACAATGATCTGGCAGCACTGGAAAAAGAGCTTCAGGATCCCACCGTTGCCGGATTTTTAGTTGAACCCATCCAGGGAGAAGCCGGTGTGTATGTTCCGGATGACGGATACATTAAAAAAGCCTATGACATGTGTAGGGACAAAAATGTACTGTTTATTGCTGATGAAGTACAAACAGGCATTGCACGTACCGGCAAATTGTTGGCTTGTGACCATGAAGGTGTTCGTCCTGATGTGCTCATCCTTGGGAAAGCTATCTCGGGAGGTGTTTATCCTGTGTCTGCAGTACTCGCAGATGATCATATCATGATGGTTATTAAACCCGGTGAACATGGCTCTACCTTTGGCGGCAATCCCGTGGGGGCTAAAGTAGCGATGGCTGCACTTGAAGTCATAAAAGAAGAGAATCTGGCTGAAAAGGCTGAATACCTTGGTAATATCTTCCGTGATGAAATGAAAAACATTCAGTCTGATATGATAGGAATGGTACGTGGTAAAGGCTTGCTCAATGCTGTATTGGTAAATCCCAAAGATGGTAAAGAAGCCTGGGACGTGACCGTTGAAATGGCAAAACATGGCGTGCTGGCCAAACCTACCCATCAGCATATCATCCGGTTTGCTCCTCCGCTTATCATTACTGAGGAACAATTAAGAGAAGGCATCGAGCTCATCAAAAAAGGATTTAAAAAGTTCGAATAAAGTTACATTCCTGACAAGCTATAAAAAAGCGCTTCGATACACGGAGCGCTTTTTGTTTGAAACGTACTTTCTTTGATTATTTTCAGCGGCCACTGCCTGCTGCTAATCCATAAGCAGGGAGCTGTTCAGTTGCCGGAAAATTTCCCACATCACAATGCCGCCGCTTACACTGACATTGAGAGAATGTTTTGTGCCACATTGCGGTATTTCAATGCACTGATCACACATATCAATGACTGATTGCTGAACGCCATGTACCTCATTGCCAAAAATTAATGCGGCAGGGGCGTCACTAGCCAAATGAAAGTCTTGCAATGCTGTGCTTTTGGAACATATCTCAATGGCAATGAGTTTAGTTCCGCCGTTTTTTAATTGCTCTGCTGCCTTGTGGATGTCTTTTTCGTATGACCAGTCAACGGTTTCGGTGGAGCCTAGGGCGGTTTTGCGTATGTCGCGATGCGGTGGGCAACCCGTGATGCCGGTAAGCATAAGTTGGGAAAACCGGAATGCATCTGCCGTTCTGAAAAATGCCCCTACGTTGTGATGACTTCTGATGTTATCAAGCACAATGGTAACGGGTAATTTTTTTGAGGATTTATATGTTTCCTTATTCAGCCGTGGAATGTCTTCTGTTCTTAATTTTTTCATCTTGCTTACAAGCGGTTTAAAAATTTCAGTGCCAGCCAGGCCATGGAGGCACTTCCGTATATAAGTGCATTTTCATCAACATCAAAATCGGGGCGGTGTACGTTGTTTATCCCGCTATGGTTTCCGGCAATTCCCAGCCTGTAAAATATCGCCGGCATTACGCGTGAATAATGGGCAAAATCTTCCCCTGTCATACGTTTTTCAAGCTTTATGATGTTTTGGTTGCCTACCAGTTCGCCGGCAAATTGCATGGCTTCTTTGGTGTAAAGTGCATGGTTGGTGAGCGAGGGATATCCGTTGATGATGGTGATTTTGGCCTCAGCACCATATTGTTCAGCAATGTGTGTGGCAATGGAATGGATGAGGCTTTTTGCATAGGCCCTGAATTTTTCATCCATGGTGCGCAATGTCCCTGTCAGTTTTGCTTCTGTGGGCATGAGGTTTGTGCTTCCCTCTGCTTCTGTTTTTCCAAAGCCAATGATTACGGGAACGTTGCCGGCTTTGTTGGTGATTTGTTTTTTCAGGCTTAGTACAATTTCTGCTGCGGCGCTGATCACATCCTGAGTTAGTGAAGGAACAGCGATGTGCCCGCCGTTGCCTTTCACTGTAATGTAAATTTCATCGGTGGATGCCATGTATTGTCCCGGCCTGAAACCCAGCGTTCCCGTCGGTTGACCGGGCATCACATGCTGGCCAATGATGAGTTTGGGCTTGTGCTTTTCAAACACACCGCTTTCGATGACTTTGATGGCCCCGCCGGGCAGCATTTCTTCTCCCGGTTGAAAAATGCCAAGCACATTGCCGGCAAATTCAGACCGCAACTCGTTGAGAATACGCAAAGCCCCAAGCAAACATGTCATGTGTACATCGTGGCCGCAAGCGTGCATAACGTTACGGTTGGCGGATGCAAAGCTGAGATTTGTGTTCTCCTGCAGTGGCAGGGCATCCATGTCAGAACGCAAGGCTATATAAGGCCCTGCTTTTGCTCCATGACAAGTGGTGGCAATGCCGGTTTCAGTAATGTCTGAAACGGATAAGCCCATTTCTTTCAGAACGTGGCGGAGGTATTTTTTTGTTTCATATTCTTCAAAGCTAAGTTCCGGATGCTGATGCAGGTGCCTCCGGTGTGTAATCAGCCAGCTTTTTAACCCTTTGGCTTTGTTCAATATGTGCTGAGGTGTTGTATCCATCAAAAATCAAGGTTTAATGAAAAGTATATCATGGGAGGCAACAAGGTATTATTTTCTATGCCGCGGGCGTAATCAAGGCGTACGAAATACCCCAGAAGTCGTGTTCTCAGGCCGACGCCGTAACCGGCAACAAGAGGGGAGGAGTCTTTATCTATGATGACAGTAAGGGGGCCGTTTTGATAAATATCACTTTCATAAGCGTTGTGGCTGTCAAGCGGGTTTGGCCCTGTCCAGGCTGTACCGACATCAAAAAACCCAATGACCTGAAAACTGTTCAGAAAGTCTGAATTGACAGGCCTGTTGATGAAATAACTAATTATAGGCCAGCGTAATTCAGTATTGACAAGCGCAAAGTTGTTGCCGTTCCTGACGTTTTGTGAAAACCCCCGCATGTTGGTTGCTACGGCCTGGTAAACATAATTTGCTTCCGGATCAATGCGTGTGTTACGGTCGAACATGGGGGGGTCGTTGCTGATGTTTATCCAGTTGTCGATGCCACCGAGGTAATAGACCAGGAGAGCAGACCCAAAAGAACTGGAAGCAGCAAAGCGACTGGCCAGAATCAAATTCCTGTGAATGGGCAGGTAATGCCGGAAATCACATCCCACCACAAAAAGGTCAGTTTCTTTTTTGTCAATTTGCTTGTAATATTCCCCGAAAACCTTAAACCGTGCACCTTCATTTATGTTAATCATTAAATTGCGGGTGTTGTCAAAGATGTATTCGAGCTTCAGACCGGCCCAGTAATCGAATTCATTTTCCCTGAGCAAATTTTGAAAATCGGTGGTGAGGAAAGCTTGTTTGTCCTGCCTGAAGGTAAGCGTGCTTTGTACTGATGATACCTGGCTGAAAGGATACCGCAGTACGTACATCCCCTGGTTCAAATAACTTTTGGATAACTTGTTGCCACTCAGGTTGCGCATGGTCTGCCGGTGAAAAATATATTGTTTGTTCAACCGCGAATCCAGGTCTTCAAAACTGATCAGGTATTCGTTGCTGTCAAAATTCCCGGCAAACCTGAACCCTCCTGTAATGCGATAATCTTCAAACAAATCCATGGCTTCAACGTTTAACAACACGTTGAAACCAGGATTGAAATAAAATGCGCTGCCGGTAAATTTTTGATAACTGGCATTGAGAAAACCAAAATCTATTTGATTAATGATCCTGGAGGTGTAAAAATTGGTAAGGTATTTATTCGTTGGTTTCTTTTTCAGCTTGCCTTCCTCATCGAAATCTCCTTCTTTTTCAGATTCCTCCAGCACATCTGGCTCCAGTTCATAAGCATTGATATTGATAAGGCTGTCTTGTGGCTTTTCCTGGTCATGCGTTTTTTGCTTTTTTTCAGCCTCTTCCTCCTGGGCTTTTGTTTTGAAATCTTTTACGTAAGATGTTCTGAAATATGTGCTGTCCGGATCAGCTTGTTTTTTTGTGTTAATGTCCTTTGTGAAAATATTATACGCTTTATCCTGATAGTATATTTCCGTTAATATTTCTGATTTATTTGATACATCATGTTCAAGGATATTCATTTTGTAATTGGTCATGGGGTGAGAGCGCATGAAATACCTGTAGTGCGTTACGGTGTCAATGTAACTGATCACAGAATCGTATTTAGCGGCGTATCGGTTATAAACACCGCTTTTGTTGCTCAGGTACACGTAATAATTATCTTCTGTGATGTATGCTTCTTTTTCATCAATCATTGGTGTTTTGGTTAGCTGAGTAAGTGGATTGTCCGGTTTTTCCATATCGTACAGGAAAATATCCCGGTTTTTTTGTACGGGAATCTGATGTTTATTGGTATCGCCAAGCGAATCCACTGCCCTGTTGGATAAAAAGAGGATTTGTTTTGAATTATTTATAAATACCGGGTGAAAATCATCTGCCTCATCGAGCGTCAGGTTATCATAGGTGTTGGCAGTAAGGTTGTAAATAAATATGTCACTGCGGCCGTTATTAAAACCGCTGAAAACAATTTTCATTCCGTTATCTGAATAATCAAAATTATTAACTTTATCAAAACCACTAAGCTCTGTTTCCCTGATTTCTTTTGTATTCAGATTATACGCCATGTAATAGATTTCCCCTTTTTTCTCTGTAATAAAACCCAGCAACTTCCCTGTGGGATGCCACCTTACCAGGGGGTATGTATAATCTGTAATTTGATCAAGTTTATGTCCCTGCCGGTAAATTTTATTCGTTTTTCCGGCAGGAATGTTTTTGATAAATATTTCCATTTTACCCATTATGTTGCTTGTATAGGCCAGTTTTTTACCATCCGGGCTAATGGTGGCTTCCTTGTATTTACGTCCTTTCCGGGAGCGTTTTAATTGTTGTTCTCCCTCTGGCTCATTGGAGGATTTTACCTGTTCTTTAAAAAGATCGTAAAAATACATCCTCCAACTGTAGGAAAGTGACTTAAGGTTTGTTCCCAGCACATAAAGAAAACCGCTTTCTATGTTTTTGGATACACGTGTCAGGTACAATATCGTGGGAATAACTTCTTCGCCGTAAGTGCTGGATATATAATACCATATTGAATGGCCTGCATATATGGCCTCTTCGCCGGTAAGGTGATTGATCTTTTCATACCGGTCATTCATGATACCATCTTTGATGAAATTTTCCGTTTTTTCATCCCATGGCCTGGATAAATAGGATAAAAGCCCTTTGTAATACCAGTCCGGAAAACTCATGAGGGTATTGTTTGCTGCTTTGTTTTTCCAGTCGGAACCAAATAACATATTATTAACCATAACCTCTGTGATGGAGGAGCGAAGTTGTTCCTGTAGCTTCTGTTGGTTGCCTTCCACATACAAAAAGACAATGTTATCAACAATGGTGGTAGCTCCCCCGATGTTGTATCGATTGTTAAGTGTCTGCAGGCCAATGTTGCTTTGCCTGAAATCCGACAAATTATGATATACAACAAAAATAAGGCGTTGATTTAACTGATAATCCAGGCGTGAACTCATGTTCTCAATTTCCTGATAGGCCATTTCGGTAACCGTTTCAGCAAGCTCTTTTCCGCCCGTATAGAAATAGGTGTCAAATTTGTCATATCGCATGAAAAACCAGTCGAAATCTTCATACTGTACCCTGTTTTTGCCAAAACTCATTTGGTGGCCATTGTAAAACTGAGCCCTGGAAAATGTGGAAACACAAACCAGAAGTGTAATAATAATATATGTCAGTATTGTTTTCACTATTCAGCCTGACTTTTATTTATTGATTTTCATCATTCAAAAGTAATATTTTGACGGGAGATATCCTTATCAATGTTTTACATTTATATTGCCATGTTGTATTTTTGCCAATGCCAATGGTTTTGCTAAACTGTATGTGATGTAGAAATAACGAACTATTAATGAAAAAATGATGCAATGGTTTCTAAAATAATTTCTGGTGGACAAACAGGGGTGGACAGGGCCGCTTTGGATGTTGCTATGCATTTGGGAATTGATCATGGTGGGTGGTGTCCTAAAGGCCGTTTGGCAGAAGATGGTAAAATTCATGAAAAATACAAACTAAAGGAAACCTCTTCAAGTATATATCAGCAACGAACCAGGATGAACGTACAGGATTCAGACATTACCCTGATTATTATTAAAAACAAAAAATGGGGGAGTGGCACCGCCTTTACTAAGGAGATATGTACAAAACTAAACAAAAAATACGCTGTGTTGGATGTTGATGAAGTAACCAGGCCGGAACGCATTAAAAATTGGCTGGCTTTACAAAATGCACATGTTGTAAACGTTGCAGGAAACCGGGAATCAACAAGTCCGGGTATTTATCAAGCATCATTTGAACTGCTTATTGCTTTGTTTAATAAAAAACCGGTGGAGGACTGAAAATATTTTTTTTTACATTTTCATAAAATAAGCTTATTAAAATCAACGTTACTAAATTGTAGTAAAATGATATTGTTATGTTGAACCAAAATCTAAGTGCGCATGAAAGAAATCTCTACCTATTTTTTTATTTATGAAAATGACGGTTTTAATGTAAAGGATGTGTTGTTTCCTGTTTATGATGACAAAGAAACAATGGAAGCATTCCTTCCCATGGAAACGCCATCCAAAGAAGCTGTCAGAGAATTGTTTAACAGGATTGACAACCTGTAAATCTACGAATCTGAAAACGTTAATACCGGTTCATTTTAGTAATGGCCGGTATTTTTTATGAGTTTAGTCAGTGGTTGTCCATTAAGTCGGAAGACCGAAGACCGGTGTCGGAAGAAATATTCATAACTCCTGACTTCCGACTCCTGACTTTATTACACATAGCTTTTTAGCTTTAGATATTTCTGGTTTTCCACTGCCTGTCCGGCTTTATGACGGAAAGTTTGCAATAGAACCATTTAAGAAATGACCGGTATTTTTTATGAGTTTGGTCAGTGGGGTTTTCCGTTTTCGCCGGAAAGGTTTGGATGCTTTTCAATGTAATCTGTATTTTACAATTAGACTTTAAAAAATCAAAAACAGAAAAGGAGGTAATTGTTTTTAATGATTTTTTCTTTGGTTACTTGTTGTGATGTTTTTATGCGTAAAACAAACTCAATGCTCGCTTTGGGGGGCAGTTCTATATCGTCAAAATTCATTTGAATGATGCCGTTGGGATAAATGTGTATGTCGTAGGGATAGTTACATTCAATTATATCGACGTCTTTTTTATCCGGATGAATTGACAGGTACAACATCAGGATAGCCTTTTCAGCCACCTGTCCGGATGAGTTATAAAGTTGAATTTTATCGGTGAATAAGGAATCATTGGCTTTGGCTAACAAACTCAGGTTGTGTTTGTATGTTAATGCTTTGTGATACTTTAAATTAGTATGCGATATGTGTGCATTGTTTTTCATTAGAGCCAATTATTTTTGTTCTTGTTGCTGTCTTTCTGTTTCTGTATAAGAGACGTAATAAATCGCGTAAAGGTTGTATCAAAACAATATTAATATATTATAAATTCTGATCAGATAATAAATTACTAAGCATTTGTTTTCATAAACAGGGATATAGGATGTCAAAAATTTGTGTAATTTTGAGCACACAGAATTATTTTTTATTACATGGGCTTATTACACAAAAGATTCAGAGGGTTTTTTAACCGCTATCACAAAAACATGCCATGCTCTGAAATGCTCATGAAGGATGTCAATTATTTATTTTTGGCATGTCTCCATTGGTTCAATAATGGTTTCACCTCAAAAACCATTCTGGTATATCCGCATTATCCAAGCCGTAGGTCAACCATATATTTAATTGCAAAAAAACTTCATTACAACATTACCAATAAACCGGCCAAAGGTTTTGATTTTGCTTTGTATTGGGAGTATTTGACATTCAGGGAAGAATATGCGTACCTTGAGGGGATCGTGCATAAAAAAAGAGTGATAAACCTTTACAGCCGGGACATCAGTAAAGAAGCTGTTGACAGGGCTTTTAAAACGGTGTTTGGTTATTCTAGTTTTATAGATCCTTTAACCCACAAAGGCAAATTTGTAAAAAAGAATGACATCAACGCCATACATGACGGGACTATAGTGGAAGGGCCTGTGGAGCATGTAGAAGCAGGTTTTGTTTACCAAAAATTGATTAATAACACCTCGGTGGATGGGAGCATGGTGGTTGATATTCGTGTTCCTGTGATTTTTGGAACCTTATCGTTTGTCTATGAAAAATTCAAACCCGTGGATGATCGGTTTGGTCATCCTGCCAAATCTGTTGTACGCCATATTCACGATATGCTTACAGAGGAAGAGATACATAACATAAACCGGTTTTGTGAGCACATGAAACTTGAATTTGGAGAAATGGATGTTTTACGTGACACGGACACTGGCAACATTTACGTTATTGATGTGAACAATACCCCCCAGTTTCAAAGCAAATTATCCCCATCAGACAGAAATTATGCTCTGCATGAAATGGGAGAAGTACTGGAGAACAATACCCACGAATATTTATAGGTAAAAAAAAACCGCCCTGTTTTCAGGACGGTTTTTTGTAGCGTAGTAATTTGATGAAAGCTTATTCAGAATCTTTTTCCTCATCAGATTTTTTGGTTTTAGATGAGGTTTTTTTCGTCGTTTTCTTTTTAGCTTTGGGCTTTTCTTCTTCCTCTTTTTTGTCTTTCACCTCATCCTTGTCTCCGGATTTTTTGGTTTTGGCAGAAGATTTCTTTGTTGTTGTTTTTTTAGCCTTGGGCTTTTCTTCTTCCTCTTTTTCGTCTTTCACCTCATCCTTGTCGTCCCCGGATTTTTTGGTTTCAGTGGCGGAAGATTTCTTTGTTGTTGTCTTTTTAGCTTTGGGCTTTTCTTCTTCTTTGTCCGCTTTTACTTCAGCCTTTTCGGTCTCGGTTTCTTTAGAAGATGCTTTGTCCTCTTCTTTCTTTTCTTTTGTGGCTTCAGCTTCCTTTTTCTCCTTTTCAGCTTCTTTTGCATCAAGCTTAGCCTTAGCATCTTTTACCTGTTTGTCTTTTTTTACCTTTTCAGACTCTTCCATTTGTTCTTTTAATTGCGCCAAATGAGATACATCACCAAGCGTTGTTTTTTCCGCTTTTTCGGTTGTACGTTTGGCTTTACCGGAAGCAGCTTTTGACACTTTTTTCTTTGATTTGAATTCAGCGTCTTTCTGTGCCCTTTTTTCATCTTCATGAATGCGGCTGTGTGAAACAAAGATTTTCTTAGCGTCTTTATTAAACTCTATGACTTTGAAGTTGAGTTTTTCATCGGCTTCAGCTTTGCTACCGTCCTCTTTAACTAAATGTTTGGGTGTTGCAAAACCTTCCACACCGTAAGGTAATGAAATTACAGCCCCTTTATTGGATAATTCAACAATTGTTCCTTCATGAATGCTTCCCGGGCTGAAAATGGTTTCAAATACCTCCCAGGGATTTTCTTCAAGCTGTTTATGTCCAAGACTCAGGCGGCGGTTTTCTTTGTCCACCTCAAGCACGACCACTTCAATGTCTTCGCCAATGTTGGTAAATTCAGCGGGATGTTTGATTTTCTTGGTCCACGACAAATCACTGATATGAATAAGACCGTCCACACCTTCTTCCAGTTCTACAAACACTCCAAAATTGGTAAAGTTACGTACTTTGGCTTTGTGTTTGGTTTTAGGCGGATATTTTTCTTCGATGTCTTCCCATGGATCGGGATAAAGCTGTTTAATGCCGAGAGACATTTTTCTGTCTTCACGATCGAGGGTCAGAATGACTGCTTCAACTTCATCACCAACTTTCATAAATTCCTGAGCTGAACGCAGGTGCTGTGACCATGACATTTCAGACACATGAATAAGGCCTTCAACACCGGGTGCAATTTCAACAAAAGCACCATAATCAGCCATCACAACCACTTTACCTTTTACTTTGTCTCCAACTTTCAGGTTAGGATCAAGTGAATCCCATGGATGTGGTGTAAGCTGTTTTAGCCCGAGTGCAATTCGTTTTTTGTCATCATCGAAATCAAGGATAACGACCTGAATTTTCTCATCAAGGGATACAATTTCTTCGGGATGTTGAACGCGTCCCCATGACAGGTCTGTGATATGGATAAGTCCGTCAATGCCTCCAAGGTCAATAAAAACCCCATAAGATGTGATGTTTTTAACTGATCCTTCGAGCACCTGGCCTTTCTCAAGTTTGGCAATGATTTCTTTCTTCTGTGCTTCGAGTTCTTCTTCGATAAGGGCTTTATGGGAGACAACCACATTTTTGTATTCCTGGTTTATCTTAACCACTTTGAATTCCATGTTTTTATCAACGTACTGGTCATAGTCACGAATGGGTTTTACATCAATTTGAGAGCCCGGCAAGAATGCTTCGATGCCAAATACATCAACGATCATACCTCCTTTGGTACGGCATTTAATATACCCTTTGATGATTTCATCGTTTTTATAAGCTGTATTGACGCGTTCCCAGCTACGAAGTGAGCGTGCTTTTCTGTGCGACAAAAGCAGTTGCCCGCTAGGGTCTTCAAGTGATTCCACCAATACTTCCACTTTGTCGCCGGGTTTTAAATCCGGATTGTAACGGAATTCGCTGGCAGATACGACGGCTTCGGATTTGTATCCAATGTTGATGACCACTTCGCGAGTGCCTACAGATACAACGGTACCATCAATAACTTCATTTTCGGAAATGGTTGATAATGTATCGCCGTAAACGTTTTCCAGTTTATCAATTTCTTCATCGGAATACTGGTCGTCTGTTTTGCTTTTATCAGACCAGTCGAAATCTTCTGATGGGGTAGCCCAGTCTGTGGGATTTGATTTTGGCTGTTCAGGTGAGAAATCTTTTGGTTTCTCCTCCTGGATAAGGTCTTCAGTATGAATTTCAGGTTTTTGTTCTTCCTTAGCTTCATTGGCACCGGATTCATTATTTTCCTGTTGACCTTCAATGGGTTGTTCTTGTTTTTTAGCCTCTGGAGCAGGGGATTCTTCCCTGGTGGCTTTTTGTTGGGATTCGTGTTTTTGTTCTTCAGTCATTTAGCTAATTTTTTAATTTACTGTGTTAGACATTATGTATAGATTCTCTGAGCCGCAAAAGTATGCTTTTTTCATTAATTAACAATGGAATAGGAAAATAAATTTTCAATTATTACCTTAAATCCACAGATGGCATGCAGTTCAGCCAGGGCGAAGACCGTTAAAAAACGGTTCTGTAAAGGCTCTTGAGCAACCGCTTAACCTGACCTTCAGGCCGGAGTTAAGCTTCCTGATCTTTGTCGTATTCTCAATTAAGCAGACACAAGTAATATGTGGGTAAATATTATTTATTATTGCATATAAAAAGGATAATCTACACCGTTAATTGTAGCTTCAGCTTCATTGTCACATGTTCCGATGCCATAGTCAATCGTAATAAGGGGGAAATCTTCAATGTTAAGATCCAATTTTCCTGCTCTGATCCATTTGCAATTCACAATGACATCCAGCGGATCAACATCGTGTATTGTCAAAGAATAATTGACACTGTCTGAACTGATGCCCGATTGATCACCGGTAATCAGGTAATTATCATCCCAGGGATTCAATAAGGTTTCTTCACCTGCTACCCATTCACGTTCGGTGTTTTCTTCATAGTAAAGGTGGTCACCTTCGGGTGTGATGATGTGCCCGTTAATAACCTCAAGTGTGTATGTGAGGTTACCAGCAGTATTTTCACCATTGTTGGTGCAAATACGGGTTCCTTCCACTTTATGGTCATTTTGATAAAAGTCATCGAAAGTTGTTGTCAATTTACTGCCGGGATTGCGATAAAAATCGGTAGCATGGATATTTATCACACCACGCCGCTGCCTGCCGTCTTCACATAACATATTTTCTTCCCCAAAATTTACACGTATGGTTTTTGGCCAGGTTTCAAGGTCAAAAGGCTCAATGGTGATTTGAGGAAAAGAATCGGTTTTTATCTGTTTTGGTGGATTTCCACCCCTGTTGTCCAAACTGTCATCGGATGTTCTTGCAGCCGATTCCGCCTCATCGGTAGCTTCGGTAAACATGTTTTGTGCTTTTGCATAATCACCAATAGCATCCATGGCTTGCTCATTGGTTAGGGTGTCATTGTTTTCTTCTTCATTTTTTTCACAGGCAGAGAAAACGATGGTTAACACCACCAATAAAAATACAAGAAAATGATTGTTTTTCATAATAGTTATTTTTTTGTACATAAGACAAAGATACACAATAAATTTTTTGATAAAGCTGTTTTTATAAATAAAAAGTTTTTATACAACGTTATTGTATGTTTTTACGTACATGGTACAAACAAGTCATCACGTGAATTGACACAAAATACTGGGCTGCCGGATTTGTTCGTAATTATTTTGGCATCATTATCGCCTGCCAGGCGGTCGAAAAACCCTGGCTGAGGACTTAAATGTAACATGTGAATGTTTTCTGATAGCTGTTTAACAATGTGTTTATCTGTTTTTATGTCTGAATTTGATGTGTTGGTTTCAGGTTTGATACCATGGTCTTCACAATATTGCCTGATGAATGAAAAATTGTGTTTTACTTGTTGTTCGCTGTTGGTAGGCATAAATATGTTAATCTGCAGATCCAAATATTTGGATAAGTGTACTAACCAGGTGGCTGCTATTTTTTGTGTCCGTCGAAAATTGACTATCATACTAACTGCCTGAGGAGGGGTAAACCTGTTTTTTTCAGGAATAATGAGACCGGGAACCCGGGATTTTCTGAGCATTTTTAACAGGGTTTTTCCATTTAAAAATTGCACATCGCCGTATTTGTGTACAGGGATAAGCGTATAAATGGCATTTTTGTTTTCAGCTATATTGCTGATCAGCGTGCAATTGCATCCTTCCTGGATAATGTTTTCCCCGGTTGTGATGCCGGCATCCATTCGGAAAGCGTCCAGCTTTTTTCTAATGGTTGAGTCATCAACATCTCTGCCAAACACAATGGGCGTGTTGTTATCCCTGACAAACAACAAATCAATGGGACGTCCTGATTTTTTATGCAAAAACCCTGCCCACAATTTCAGATTATCTGTGATGTCAGTAAAATCAACGTAACATAATACCGGTTGTTCTTTCATTATGAGACAAAGATATTGAAAAATGCGTGGTATGATTAGTTACAAATATGGACAAACACTATTTAACTTTCAAGCAGGTTCCCTAATATGCTACGGGAGCCTTTTTTCTGGTTTCCGCTTGAAGGTGATAATTCTTTCATGAGTTTTTTGATAGGCATGGATTGCAGCCATATTTTTCCTGTGCCCTTGAGGGTTGCCAGGAAAAGGCCTTCACCGCCAAAAACCATGGATTTGAGGTTGCCTGCTTTTTCAATGCTAAAATCTATGCTGTCTTCAAAAGCCGCCACGCAACCTGTATCAACGCGAATGGTTTCATCGTGGAGTTCTTTTTCTACAAGAGTGCCACCTGCGTGAATGAAGGCCATGCCTTCGCCTGTGATTTTCTGTAAAATGAATCCTTCACCGCCCACAAGGCTGGAACCCAGCCGTTTGTTCATGGTAACAGAAAGTTTGGTTCCCATGGCAGCGCATAAAAAGGCATCCCGCTGTGCAATCAGGTTTCCATTGAGGTCACCCAGTGACACCGGAACAATGGTGCCGGGGTAGGGGGCTGCAAATGCCACATGCCCTTTTCCGGTTCCTCTGTGAGAAAAATGCGTCATAAACAAAGATTCCCCGGTAAGCATACGACCTCCGGCTTGCATGAGTTTTTTGAATACGCCCTGGTTCGGGTCGGAGCCGTCGCCCATTTTGGTTTGAAAATCAATGTCTTTTTCCATGTAAAACATGGTGCCGGCTTCCGCAATTACGGTTTCATCCGGGTCGAGTTCCACTTCTACATACTGGATGTCGTGTCCTGAAATTTTGTAATCAATTTCGTGGGTTTGCATAATAAATTTGTTTTAGGATGTTTGAAACAAAGATAATGAAATTTTTTAGACGTTGAATTTTTAAAGTGCAGAAATTTTTATTGAAGCATAAATAGGGAGACCGAAGTCCGAAGTCGGGAGGCGGTAGTGATGGGGAGAGGGGGAGAAGGGGAGATGTTTGCCACAGATTACACAGATTAGCTGCCTGGCGACAGCTTGTTGTTTTTTGGATGGGTTTGCATACAATGGTGATGGGTTGTTTGCGGCAGGGCGGAGGCCGGCAGCCCGTGTGCTGCAAAGCTGATGTGCTGTGCTGTGGACAGAGCGACGGGAGAAGCTCCTGTACACAGCGTTACAGCACAGGCTGAGCAGTGCACGGCTACAGGCCGCAGACCGGCCTGAAGCAGCGTAAGGCATTAGCGCCGTGGCTTCAGGAGCCGCCCATATAACAAAAACAAGAATGTTGGAGATGTAAAAATTTGTTATTTTCTTTACAGCGGTTTACCTGAAAAATGGAATGATTATGATGAAAAAAGTGCCGCATACCTACGTGATTATTTTTTCCCTTATTATCGTTTGTGCCATATTGACCTGGTTTATTCCTGCCGGGGAATACGAACGCACAGACAAAAAAATGGAAGACGGAACTACCCGCGAAGTTATTGTGGAAGGTTCATATCACGAGGTTGACAAAGAGCCGCAGACGTGGCAGGTGTTTTCAGCTATGTTCAAAGGCTTTGTCAAACAGGCAAACATCATCATATTTATTTTGATGATCGGAGGGGCGTTTTGGATCATGAACGCCAGTAAAGCGCTTGATGTTGGCATCATGGCTTTTCTGAGATATACCCGGCGGCTGGAAAAGCATAAATTCATCAAAAAAATCGGGGTGAATAACCTGGTGATGGTGATGATCATGCTGCTGTTCAGTATGTTTGGCGCTGTTTTTGGGATGAGCGAGGAAACCATTGCTTTTGTTATCATCCTGGTGCCGCTTGCCATTTCGATGGGGTATGACAGCATAACCGGCATTTCGCTTGTGTATGTAGCTGCGCACCTGGGGTTTGCCGGGGCGGTTTTTAATCCGTTTACCATTGGTATTGCCCAGGGATTGTCGGATATTCCACTTTTCAGCGGGTTTGAGTACCGGTTATTTTGCTGGTTGATCATCAACATCATTGGTTTTACGTTTGTGCTGGTGTATGCCAGGCGCATTAAGAAAAGGCCGACGCGATCGTTGATGTATAAAGCGGATTCGTACTGGCGGGATAAAAAAGCAGACCTGTCGGATGATTTTAAGTATTATACGCCTGTGAGCGGCTGGATTGCTTATGGGGTGCTGCTGATTGGGCTGATACTTTTCTCAATAGCATACCCCAACACAGAGATGAGCATTGGCAATGCATCTACGGTGATGCCGGCTGTACCCGTAGCGACGGCTTTGTATGCCATCATTGGATTTCTCAGCCTGCGGAAATCGGTGCATTACTATATTTTGAGCCTGCTTGGATTCACCATTGTTTTTCTGATCATTGGCGTGATGGGCTATGGCTGGTATGTGATGAAGATCGGTACCTTGTTTTTTGTCATGGGAATATTCAGCGGCATTGCCATGAGTGCAGGTGGGAACCGGATCACGAAATTGTTTATCGAAGGGACCAAAGATATACTTTCTGCTGCCCTGGTGGTTGGCTTGGCCGGTGGCATCATCGTAATTCTTGAAGACGGCAAAATCATTGATACCATCATGTACCGCATTTCAACATCCATGGATGAAGTTGGCAAAGTTGGGTCAATGGGCATCATGTATGGCATTCAAAATGCGCTGAACATCATCATACCATCCGGATCTGCAAAAGCTGCCCTGACCATGCCGATTATGGCTCCGTTTAGTGATCTGATAGAAATATCACGGCAGGCTACCGTTCTGGCTTTCCAGTTTGGTGACGGGTTTACCAACATGATCACGCCAACATCAGGCGTGCTGATAGGCGCCCTTGGTGTGGCAAAAATACCGTACGACAAATGGTTCAGGTGGGTGTGGCCGATGATACTGATGTTGATCGTTGTTGGGTTTTTGTTGTTGCTGCCAACCTTGTTTATGGAGCTGAACGGGTTTTGATCGGAGATTGAGAGATTGAGAGATGGGAGACCGAAGTCGGGAGTCAGAAGATGGAATACATTGGGTTTTTCCATGATTAAAATGAAAAAAATTATATCTTGCCATATTTTGATATTCAAACATTTGTTATGCATGGTTTACCAGGCAAATTTGAATTTTTTATAAAATTGTTCCGGTTCCGGGAATGGGTGATTACAAAATATACCTTTAACCTGGGCCTAATGATGGCATTTGCATTGTATCAAGGTCTTCATCCGGAAATGTTGATAGAACCCGCCTTGCTATATCTAATCTATATGTTACCAATTGGAGCGTTTGGGTATTTTCTTAATGACATTTCAGATGTGTATTATGACAGAAAAATTGGTAAAGCAAACCTAAGCGGTAAAATAAAAAAGCCATACAAACTGTTACTGCTTGTTTTTTTATTTGTCATTGGCACGTTGCCGGCACTGCGTATGGACAGCCATGCTGTCACCTACCTTTTGTTATTAAGTTTACAGGTATTGTGTTTACTCATATATACCATACCGGTTCTGCGCTTTAAGGCGCATGTGGGTGGTCTGTTTTGCGATGCATTGTTTTCGTATGTTTTTCCGGGGTTGATCGGGTTGCTGATTGTTTATCAAGCTGGGGATGTTGATTTTAGCTGGCCTTTGTTACTGGTTGTATTGTGGCTTTTTTTCACCGGATTCAGAAGTGTTTTATCTCATCAAATCAATTATTTGCAGGTTGACAAAGCTTCGGGACAAATTACGTTTACACAAAAAAATGGACTGAAATCTTCCTTGTTGATTAGAAATGCAGTGTTGTTCATTGAGTTGGGCTTTTTTGCTTTGTTGGTAGCAACCATGGTTCCTGAAATTCAATATGGTATTTTAGCCGGACTAATGTTGTGCGTGGGATATGAAATCATCTTTCTGAAGAACATTGATATAAGATCATTTATCAATACCACAAACATAAGTTTCCTGAATGTGTTTTACAATTATTTTATATTCAACGGACTGTGTGTGGTTTTTGTTTATCAAGGCTACTGGATATTTTTACTTCCCCTGGTGGTTTTCAATGCTGACCGTTTTTATTCATTGATTCAATCTTTGTATTTCAACATAATAAAATGGTTCTATTATAAGTTCAAAGGGCTGATCAGGCACATAAAAAATATCATGTGATAATTTCATCCGGATCTGTTGGTTTTTGAAATAACAATTCCAGCGGTTCCAAAAAAATGTAATGAAAGCCGCCTTCGAATAAATCAATGTTGAATTTTTCTTCAAATTGTTGAACGGATTTTTCATTGTCAAGAGGTAAGCGGTTTCGGTTTACCCGGATAAGGTTTAAATCCAGAAGCCTCAGGTATTTTATGGTTTTATTTAAGTCGGGCAGGTTGTAGGCATAGGCTTTATTCATGTTTTTGATGGCTCGTTTCATGCCCTTTTTTCGTTGTTTATTTCCTGTGAGTTCCTTTTGGAAATAATCTTTAATGTAAATCCGGCCTTTCTTTTTCAATACTTTTTCTGCTGATTGTATGAGTTTTTTGTGATGTTTGGCATGTCCGTAGGATTCAAGCATTATAATAAGATCGAATTTTTCATTCTCAAAATAAGTTGGCAAAGCATGATAATCCCCTTGCACAAGAGAAATTTTATGTTCAAGCTTCTTTTCTGCAATCAAATTTTCAGCGTATTTGATTTGTTCTTCAGAAATGGTAATGGCATTGATTTTAACATCAAACTGTTCGGCAAAATAAACTGCCGGCCCGCAAACACCACAACCTACATCAAGAATATTCATGCCGTCTTTTATTCCGGCTTGTTCCGCTGTGTATGCCAGTAAATCTTTCACATCAGCCGGGCGATGTGCCTGGATAACATTGCCGTATCCTGATGAAAGGTAATGCATCGTGTACTGGTTGTAATATGTTTTGACCTGTGACTTTTTTTTCATAACCAAATATAGCTTATTTGTACGTTATTATGATTTACCATACTTTAATTTTTCCAGGAAAAAATTCAATTTGCTTGCTCTTTTTTCCTGTACAGCAGCTGCGCCCATATAAGCATCCTGACAATTGATAGCAATGCAAGGCTTTAAAGATGAATTAACACCAATGCCATCTTTAAACAAATTGCCTGTTTTTTTCGTGAGTGTAGCACAGCGGGCAATGTCCCCTTGTGGGTTAATGAAAAAATAGGTGCTGCCGGCTTCACAGTAGTGTTTCTGAAAATTAAGATCATGTTGTGCTACCCGATATTCAATACCAGGGTCAATGGTGTGTTTTAAAATCAACTCAATCTCCTTTTTCGTGTACGATTCGGGATACTTTTTCCCGTTGAATGTTCCCCTGAACGTGAGAACAAAGGTTCCAATTCCTTGATCGTTAAGCATTGCTAAATCCTCCTCCATTCTGTGTAGCAGGGGTGGATATGCCAGGTAATTAGCCAGCACTTTAAATCCTTTTTTTTGGAGGTATTGGCATTTTTTAACGAAATCGGTTACCATATTTCGCTTTTCACGTTCAATGATGTGAAACGAAGCGCTTATTACAAAGATTTTATCAGGCTTAATTCTGTTGGCAAAATCATACACGTCGGGGGAACTTAGATTTGTGGTGATTTGCAAATGATGATTGGTTTGCAGGCCTTCACATAAATCAACAAAGCCCTTGTACATGAATGGCTCACCCCCGGTGATTAATATGAGCCACGATATCCCGGATTTATCAAATGTGTCAATTATTTTTTCTTTAGGTGGATGAGTTTCATCTGCATGTTTTGATTGCTCATCATTACTACAATATGGACAATTAAAATTACATTTTCGTGTAATTTCCCAGTTTATACGGTATGGGTATTTTTTTAATTGATTGACACCGATTTGTGATTTATCCATAGGTTTAATTTTATGGCCTGGTAACATCTTTTTTGAAAAACCTGCGGTTTTTTGTAAATAACATCCCCTGATATGGACAGGTGCATTCATCAACCTTACATTTTTTATCTTTCTTTGGAAACTGAAAACTATTATCAAAGAAATTTCCCATAAATGTGTGATCTGACAAACAACGTTGAATATCACCATTTGGTAACATGGACAGCATTTTTCTACCTGTGCTGCATTTCAATCCTTTAAAGTGTTTATAAACCAAATATTCGGGCATTTCTATTTCCCCAAACATGTATTTTTCCTGAAGCGTCATTGCTTCATCCGAAAAAGCCGCAGGATAAACTTTTCCCTTATATTCTCCATGAAATATTTTGCTTGATATTTGATCTACGCCTTTGCTCTTCAGCCATTCAATATCGTTTTCAAAACGTTGTAATAAGGGGGGATATACAACATACGATCCGATGACATTAAATCCTTTTTCTTTAAGCAACCGGTAATTGTCCAGATACTTTTCCATTTTTGCGTCTGTATCCCTGGATAAAATATGAATGCTGGCATTGATGGTAATAACACGATCAGGGTTGATCTTTTCGGCGAATTCAGAAATGTTATCAGTACTCAGATTGGAATTAATGGATAAATAATGGTCTTTGGATAACAGTTCGCAGATTTTGATTATATGCTTATGCAAAAAAGGTTCACCTCCGGTAATGATAATATGCCAGGTTTTTCCTGTCTTTTTAAATTGATCATAAATGTGTTCAGGGCTATACTTGTAGGTATCGGGATGATCTTTGGTGAAATTGCCACAATAAGGACATCGGAAGTTGCACAGATGATTAATCTCCCACGTAATCATATTGTTATTTGGTTCAAAATATACCTCTGCCTGACTTTTGGATTGATTTGGATTGTAATTGCGTAGTGCTTCTTGTATATTAGTAAGTTTACTCATCTTTTATGTTTTGTCAATGAATTGTAAAATTAGAAAATTATCTTGAGATATGCGATAATAATCATTCCATTCACACATTTAATTTATTCAACATCGATAATTTATTAACTTTGAACTATTGTAAAATTAAGCATTAAAGATAAAACAACATAGATGATTTATTTTATTCATATACCCAAGACTGCTGGTTCTACATTTGATGAGATTTTATCAAAACAATATGGAAAGCAACATATACTTGACTTGAATAATGTTGATATTGACATGGAGTTTAAAAATGAAACGCATAAGCCGAAAATTGCATCGGAGTTGTCAACAAAGGATATACTATTAGCTGCAAGTGGACATTTTAGATATGGTTTACACCACCTGGTTGATAAAGATGAACCTGCTCAATATGTTGCGTTTTTCAGGAATTCTGAAAATCAGTTTCTGTCGCAATACTATTATTGTTTACATCTTGACGCCTATCCGGATGTAAAAAAACAATTTGAAGCCACCGGGGATCTTAAGGGATTTTTACATTCAGATTTAGTTTATTATTCGGTAAACATGCAAACCTATTTTTTGACAGATACGCCTGGCAGAAAGGCTTTTATGGAAAACCAGGAAGCCATGTTAAAGGAAGCTGTTAATCATTTAGAATCATCATTTCTGTTTTGTGGCATTGTTGAGCGTTTCGATGAATCGCTCATTATTATGAAAGAATTATTGGGGTGGAAAAAATACCCGCTGTACATTAAAAAGAAAGTAAATAAGAAACGTCAGGGTGCAAAAAATCATGATGAAACCGTCATGCAGAAAATTTATGAAATGAATAAGCATGATAATAAATTGTATAAAGAGGCATATTCAAAATTTTTGGAGGCCAGAGCAAAAATCAAATATATAAAAACCAAGGTGCTTTTTTTTCGGATAATAAACACTATATACAATCTGATTAACATAAGGCATAAGTAAAAGGAAAGGTTGTTTCATCATCAGGATATTTTGTTTTTTATCGCCTCATTGGTAACAAAACGGGTTTTTATTGCTCCTTGTGGAAAATCCAATTCTGCATTTATACTATGCAAAATTTTATGCTTGTCCAGGATGTGATTTAATGTTATCATTCGTTGTATAATATCTTTATTATGTACTTTTCCCTGCATTTTTCTGGCAGGGCAGGATTCATTTTCGAAGAAAGCCAACAATTCAAAAAAATCAAATGAACTATTTTCAATTAACTCAATTATTTTTACCATGTCATCCTCAGTTTCCCCGGGAAACCCTGCAATGTGATGTGTCGATAGAAACAATCTGGGGTTTGCCCTTTTAATGTGGTTTAATTTTTTAATCACATGCGCAATATCATAATTCCGGTTCATTCGTTTTAATATCCGTTGTGATAAATGCTGAGTGGGGCATTCCAGCAATACGATACGCCCTTTGTTGACAAGTTTGTACAGCGTGTCAAAATAATCGAGGAATTTTTGCGGGTGAATAAAATCCAGTTCCCATGTAACCCTGTCCGGCGAAATTTTATCCAGTTCCAACAGTAAATCTGAGAAAGAAACACCGATGTCATCACCATACGAAGCAGTATCGTCAGAGTAAAAAATAATATGATCATTGCCTTCAGCTATTATTTTCCGGTAATTTTTGATTACTTTTTCAGGCGGAAGGCTGGTTAATTTGCCTATTGCTTCTTTAATACCACAATACGTGCAATGATGATTACACCCCCGGGAAGTAACCAGAAATGCATTATTTTTATTCGATATTTTTTTAAAATAATTGTAAAAAGCCAATTTCTTAAACACTGTTCTGCCAAAAGATAAGCTGAGTATTGTTTTCAGGGGCAAATCATTTTTGTTTATTAAATAGTTACTTTTTTTATTTTGTATGGTATGGTTTGATAGGGGAACCTCATTATATGGCACTATAAAATCAGGAAAAAACTTATCGATTTCATGAAGGGTGTGAGGGTTTAGCGTATCACAATTTATGGCTGTTTTATCGATTAAATCAGGCATAATAGCCGGTAAACACCCAATCACCAAAAACTTTTTATTGTGCCTGTTGAGATCATTAATTATTCTCATGCTGTTTTCTATGGTAGGGTTATGTACGGCACATGTTGACAACACAATGCAATCAGCCTTTTCCGGAGTGTCTGTAATCTCACAATTGTTCAGAATAAAATAGTTTTTCACCCTGGCAAGATCAAGCTCTCGCAGTACACAACCAATGGAGTGCAAATATACTTTCATAATTTAGCCTTTTTATATATCCTTTTTTGATATCGTTCAAATAAATTGTTTATAATTCTTAATAATGGAACCCTATCAAATGCTCTGAAATGATTAAAGTTGTAATAATTAGCATACAATGCACATGACAAGCTTCGTGTTTTAAATAGCGTCATGAAAAATTTCTTTTTTACCACTTTGGGATGCCTGATATCATTCTGGTGCTGTGTAAAAAGCTTCATCATATTGGGGATGTTCCCGTTTTTATAAACAGGCGTGTTTTGATTGTAATAATCCCAGTCTTCCGGGTAATTTTTGAAAATAATTTTATTGCTTCCCTGCAAGTCATCAAAAAGTTTTGACCCGGGAAATGGGGTAAACATAGTGACAAAATAGACATCAATGTGTGAGTTGATAATAAACTGTATCCTTTTTTTCATGATGTCAGGAGTATCTGAAGGCAGCCCCAGCATAAAAGCACCACAAATAGCAATTCTATGTTTATGAATGTTATGTATGATTTTTTGATAATCATGTATATGTTTGGCGTTGAGTTTTTTATTAATTGAGGACAATGTGTTTTCATCAATTGCTTCAAATCCCAATAACAATAACCTGCATCCGCTTTTTCGGGCAAGGCTTAAAAATTCATCATCAAGGCCGGCATTTATAGAAGCCATTGCAATCCATTGTTTATTAACCTTTTGAGCAATCATTTCTCTGAAAAGGTTTAATATGGTTTCCCTGTTTTTTGATGAAAACCCATACATGTTTTCATCGGTAAAGAAAAGGAGTTTTTGTTTTGTGGTCTTAATTTCAGCTACTACATCTTTGTAATCCCTGAATTGGTGTGTTCTGTTATGAATTTTACCCACACAACAAAAATCGCAATCAAATGGACAGCCTCTTGATAGCTGAATTGTAGCAGTTTTATAGTAGTGTTTGTAAAAATTTCTGTTTACCTGGTATTTTAAATCTGTGCTGCCATGATATAACTTTTTTAGCGTACCATGTTCGTAATCCTTTAAAATTTGCGTCCACACACTTTCAGCTTCTCCAGTTACCACCACATCGGCATATTTTTGTGCTTCATCAGGACAAAGCGTTGCATGTGCACCTCCAATGACGGTAGTAATCCCCCTTTTCTTATAATATTCTATGATATCGTACGCTCTGTTGATGTCAATAATCCTGGAACTCAGAGCAACAATATCCGCATCCGGGAAATGCTCATCCTCAAATCGCAAATCAATCAGCTCAACATCCCATTTGGGATCTGTTACCAGTGAAGCTACTAATCCTAATTCAATCGGCTCATAAAATTGATTGTGACGAAAATTTTGCCCTCCGGGATTTATTAACAAAAGCTTATGTTTTTTCATAGGAGTTAATGTCTGTGAGCCAGTAATATAAATAAAAAAGACGTGGCAAATTCAATAACGTTACTACCTTTACAAATATCGTGAAAATATCTGATGTTTCAAAAAGGAAAAGACAGGAAGTTGTTTCTCATAACTTATAAATGATTCTATTGCTGTTAAATCTTATTCAATTTCCACATCAATATCAGGGGAAAAATACCCAACGGTTTTTGGCATGTTTTTGGTTAACATAAATTCAAACCTTAAAACATGATCATAAAATACAAACACTTCATGGTGTAAAAGTGCACTTATTCCAATGTAACCGTAAATTTCATTAAATAAATGGGGGGGGATTTTAAATCTGATTTCATGCGTTACACCTGGTTTGTATTTCCTTTTTTTATCCGTGTAGCTTAATACTTCGATTTTGCGATTATAATCACCGATATAGAAGGCTATTTCAAGCGGCTCAGAAATATTTGTTTCAAAACACAAGACCATATCAAACCCTTGTCCGGAAACAAATGTGGATGTTATCCCAGCGTTTGTTTCCAAATAAGCTTCCTTAAAATCAAACTGTTTTGTGATATTTGTTAAGGTTGTTTTCTTTTTACTTAAATCACCGGCTGTAGCTTTACTTAGCAACTGTTTTCCTTTATCATTAAAATTGAGAATTTTCTTTTTGTAGTTATAAATAACCTCACTTGCTTTTCCCGACATGATGAGTTTCCCCTTGTTTAGCAATATTATCCTGTTGACAAGATCAGTCAGCAATGTTGGGGTATGGGTGACAACACAAATTGTTTTCCCGAGTGTCTGAAGGTCTTCAATACGCTTTATTGACGCTTTTTGAAATTTTAAATCTCCAACGCTTAATATTTCATCAAACAAATATATATCAGCATCAATATGTACGACAACGGCAAATGCCAGTCGCATATACATTCCACTGCTGTATTGCTTCACAGGAGTATCAAGAAAGCGTCTGAAGCCAAACAGCTCAACTATAGCATCAAATTTCTTATCCACTTCGTTCTTTTTCATGCCGTGAAGGCGGGCGTTGAGGTAAATATTTTTACGTCCCGACAAATCGGGATTAAACCCTGTTCCAACTTCCAAAATTGAAGCAATTTTTCCGTGGATTTTAATTGTTCCGCTATCGGGAGCAGTAATCTCACTCAGAACTTTTAACAATGTGCTTTTTCCTGATCCATTTGGGCCTATGATACCAACCACTTCGCCTTGATAAATTTTCAATGACACATTGTCCAGAGCTTTTACTTTATTGCCTTTTTTATTGCACAGGCGATAAGATTTGCTCAGGTTTTGTATGTTGATTGCAGGTATGTCAGATGATGTCGGCATAATGTTTTTCGTTTTTTCTGTAATTGTGCCATCCCCACATAAAGAATATAATCATTGGAACAAGACTGATGAGATAATAGACACTAGGAAAATCAGTGCCAAACATAGCCCATCGCATGCCTTTAATAGCAAAAGCAGCAGGGTTGATAAAAAGGATAAACTCAAGCTTTGCAGGAACTATCGTGGAAGGATAAAAAACAGGTGTCATGAAAAAACCAAAATTGATCAAATAGGGGATAAGCCTTGAGAAATCACGAAATCGCACGGATAAACTGGAAATCCATAACCCCAGGGCAATGCCGCTAAAGATTATAATTAACAAAAACAAAGGTACGGTGAGCATAGCAACCCGAAGGGGCATTTTCCATATAATCATAAGAACTATGGCTACAGAAAAAGCAATCAAAAAATCCAACAAGCCGGGAAGAGCCTTGCTAAATGGCAAAATAACCCGTGGGAAATATATTTTAGTTATCAGATGCTGAGACGATATAAGAGCATTCCCTGCTTCCTGCACGATCCCTGAAAAATATACCCATGGAATTAAGCCGGTTAACACAAACAAAGGATAAGGAACATAACCTGTATCTACACTTAGAATAACACCAAAAATCAACCAGTAAATGGATGTTGCCAGCAATATCTGTATCAATCCTATGAAATAGCCAAGCCATGTTTGGGCATGACGACCTCTGATTTCACTGCTTGCCAGATTGATTGCAAGACCACTGTTTTTAAGGCTGAGTTTAATATAATCCAACACTGAATCCGGTTTCGAATCAATACATTTTAGCTCATTTGCGTTGTTGCCTTTCCCAGTATTCATATTTTAATAATTTTCAAACAAAGATAATCAATATTAATTCATGAAAAACCATGCTCTGAATAAGCTTACCATGAAATCCATAATTAGTCTTTATGCATGATTTACAAGTGAGTTTTTTTTGATATCATGAGTTAAGTTAAGGAGCGTTATAGTTTGGTTTATAGGGTTATTCTAATATCAAAAATTGCCAGGTTGTTTTTCTTTTTCTTTGTCAAGCATGAAAACCGAAAGATTAATTTATTTTTGCATTGAAGTTGTCCCATTTTACCTAATTGCTTTACATGACATTAGCAGATTTAAAAAATAAATACCCAATTATCCGGCATCTGACCAGTTTTAAATTCTGGGGAATTGTTTTTGGGCTTGGTTTACTGGCCCAAATTGCGCTTTTTGTTAAGTTCAATTCATTTATTTTTTTTACTGGAATGTTGTTTTGGGGTGTTATATGGTATATTCTATCATTAATATTTCGGCGTGCTTCCAGTAAGTCCAAGTTGATTATTCACAGTGTGTTTTTTACGATCATGCTGGCCGAAATTTTTCTGCGTTTGTTTGGTCTGGTTGCTACTTATGAAGAAAAACGGTATGGTTTTTATAAATTAAATATCCGACCCATAATTCAGCAATATTGGATTAATCCAGAGTGTTACACAGGGAAGTTAGAATCAAAAGAGTTCTCTTACGATAAAAAATGTAATAGCTTGGGATACAGGGATAAAGAATGGAAATGGAAAGACATGAAAAATAAAACAAGGATATTGGCTTTGGGGGATTCTTTTACAGTGGGGGATGGTACTCATCAAGACAGTACCTGGTTGAAATTTTTTGAACGCCGGTTAAGCGATACAACTTATTATTTTATGAATGGTGGCGTTTGTGGGAGTGACCCGGTATTTGAAGTATATAAGCTAAAAAACACATTTCAAAAGTATCAACCCCATTATGTTATCGTAAGTATCAACCCCTCCGATGTTGAAGATATTATTTTCCGTGGTGGTTTTGAAAGGTTTAAGAGCAATAATGAAGTGATATTTAAAAGCCCGCCCTGGTGGGAACCTCTCTATGCTGCAAGTCATGTATTGCGTGTGTTTTTTAAATTGGGGTATAATAATTCATTGATAAAAGAATCAGATTTGCGTACATATGAAAACCATGCGTATGAGGTAATTGCACAAGCCATGGACTCCATTCAAACTGTTTGTCATAGGAATGCATCAAGGCCTGTTTTTGTGTTCCATCCGACAAGCGGGGATATTAAACTCGACCAAAATCCATTTTGTAATTTTATTGATACCTTGAACGTTGAAAACAGTGCAGCCATAATAAATTTGTACGATTATTATAAGAAACAACAAGTAGAAAAAAATATCCATAAATATTATTGGAAAGATGACGGACACCACAATGCCAAAGGATATGAATTGATGGCTGACGGGATTTATGAGGGGATGAGAAAGCATCAGCTTTGGACTGATAGTATAGATTATTAATTCTTTTGTAACTAATCAGTGTCAGCAAAAGTAGCTCCTCACCGCAAAGGCGCAATGTCGCAAAGGTTTGAAATTTGTAAATTATACCAAGTTGCGTTCAATCATG
>CAZGPW010000007.1:0-5878 GCA_964527535.1 uncultured Bacteroidales bacterium | reverse complement strand
TGAACATCAGAACAATCGAATTATGAATGAAAAAGTGGTTCATCATTCGATATTCTATTGTTCTAATGTTCGTTATTCAATTCTTTTTTAGATTTAGGATTATTAGCCAACTTGCTTACAATAAGCGTATTGAAAAAGAGTTATATGAGAGATTATAACGAAACAATAGCAATTACTTTAATTCAGTTTATCCAGTGTTTTTAAAATCAGCCTAACAGATTCCCGTATTTGGGATTCTGTGATGATGAGCGGAGCACCTATCCGGAAAGCATCGGGTTTAAATAAAAACAAATCGGTGATAAAGCCACCTGTTGTGGCGCCGATTTCCATCACACGGGCAGCTTTTTCGGCGGATTCCATTTCAATGCCAATAAAAAGGCCTTTGCCCCAGACTTTTTTGATGCGCTGGTGTTTTAGCAGGTCAAAATACAAGCTGGCTTTAGCGTCAACCTGCTCCACCAGTTTATCTCTCATCAACACTTTCAGGTTAGCCAGGGCAGCAGCGCATGATACAGGATGCCCTCCAAAAGTAGTAATGTGTCCGAGCATGGGATTTTTGGTAAAGACATCCAGGATGGATTTGTCAGCAATAAAGGCACCGAGGGGCATGCCTCCGCCAAAAGCTTTTGCAATGCATAAGATATCCGGCACCACATTATAATGCATGTGCGCAAACAGTTTTCCTGTACGTCCAAAACCGGTTTGCACTTCATCAAAAATCAATAATGCTCCCACATCCCGGCAGCGTTGTTTCAGGGCTGCAAGGTAGTCATCATCGGGGATGTGAATGCCGGCTTCGGCCTGTATGGGTTCAATGACCACCGCTGCGGTTTGCGTTGTGATTGTATCAAAATCCTCCGGGTTGTTAAACCGGATAAAGTCGATACCGGGCAACAGCGGCCTGAAATTTTGTTTGAAAGATTCGTCACCCAGTAAGGACAAAGCTCCCTGTGAGCTTCCATGATAAGCATGTTTGCAGGCAACAATATGATGCCGTCCGGTGTACCGCTTTGCAAGTTTCATGGCTCCTTCAATGGCTTCCGAGCCGCTGTTTACGTAATAAACTGAGTTTAATGAATTGTGGAGTTGTTTAACCAGCAGGTCTGCCAGTTCCACCTGCACAGGTTGTATGAATTCACCATATACCATCAGGTGCATGTGTTTGTCAATCTGTTCTTTAACGGCTTTTACAATGTCGGGGTGCTGGTGGCCAAGGTTGCAAACGGACACTCCGGACACCAAATCAATAAAAGGATTCCCGTGTTCATCATAGATATAAATGCCTTTGGCTTTGCTTGCACTGAACATCATGGGTTTTTCGGATGTTTGTCCTATCCGTTGTTTGAAACGATGCTTCATCGCAGAACGTTGCATGTTAATTAATGAGATTTAAGTGGTTCAGAAGGTCTTGTTTGTAGGATTTCCCGACGGGGATGTCTTTTTTGCCTTGTTTTAATTCCATAGAAATCATATTTCCAATAATGGTGTTGATATGATTGATGTTAATGATATACGACCGGTGGGTTCTGACAAAAATATCCTGTGGCAATTTTGGGTGCATGGCTTTCATCGTGAAATGAATCAGATACCTTTTATCGTAGGTTTGAATGGAGACATAGTTTTCCTGAGCCTCAATGAAATAAATATCACTAACATGCAATTTAATGAGTTTAGAATTTTCCTTTATGAATAAAGATTTATTTGCAGGGTTTTCAGTTTCATTGCAATCTGCGTCTTTTGAAGATTTTTTTATATCCGCAATGGTGCGTTCCACAGCTTTGTAAAAACGGCTGTATGAAACTGGCTTAAGCAAATAATCCGACACATTATAGTCAAAAGCTTTGATGGCATATTTATCCTTGCCGCTGATGATGATGACATGAGGGTTTTTTCTCAGATTTTCAAGCAATTCCAGGCCTGACATTTCCGGCATTTCCACATCAAGAAAAATAACATCCACATCATCTGAATGAGACAGTTCGCTTAGGGCAATGACGGGATTTTCAAAAGAACCCAACAGATTTAATTGTTTTGTCTTCCGGATAAACTCTTCAATCAGCTTGCGAACAATAGCATCATCATCAATTACAACACAATTTATCATGGAAAAAATACCTTAATTTCAATAACAAATATACGAATAATTTTTAATAATCTACTGAAAAAATTTGAGGTTCTGCTTTAATGTCGAGTTGTTTAATGATATCAAGCATAACGAGGGTTTTCCCATTGCTGTAAAAAATGTTTTTGCCATGGTCTTCACGGGTTTGTAAAATCCGGTGCTGCATGAGCAGGTCTTTTGTTCGCTTTGCTATGGCATCAGCAGGATGAAGGATGTTCATTGACCCTTTTGTGATTTTTTCAATAACAGGAATAAAAAGTGGATAATGAGTACACCCTAACACCAGTTGGTCAACCTTGTTATCCATCAGAGGCTCTATATATTTTCTAAGCAACTTTTCTGATTCAACAGAAAACACTTTTCCTTTCTCGGCCAGTTCAACAAGGCCACTTCCTTCTTTGTAATGAATTTTTATATACGGATTGTATTTCTCCTGATTGCGTTTAAACAGTTCTCCTTTGAATGTCCCATGTGTAGCCAGAACACCAATGTTACCAGTTTTTGAAAGCAGGCTGGCCGGTTTTACAGCAGGTTCCATTCCAACAAAATGGATGTTTGAAAATGTTTTCCTCAGGGATTCAATAGCAGCAGCGGTTGCGGTATTGCATGCCACAATGATTAATTTGACGTTTTGATCCAGCAGAAACCTGGTGATGTGATGACAGCGTTCTGTAATAAATGCTTTGGATTTGTTTCCGTAAGGGGCATGTTTACTATCACCAAAATAGATAAAAGATTCACGCGGAAGAAATTCAGCAACGTATTTCCATACGGACAAGCCACCAAGGCCGGAATCAAAAACACCAATGCTGTTGTCAGAATTAAGCATAGCGTAAAAATAAAAAAAAAGACCATCAAAAAAGATGGTCTTAACAATAAAAAATTCTGATAATTATTCTACCAAATTTAACTGTGCCTTGACTTTTTCAGTAAGGTCTTCGCTGTCATCAGACTTATAAAGCAACATCGAGTTATCGTATATATAGCTATAACCTTCATCATCACCCACTTTTTTGATGGCTTTTCTGATTTTGTCGTAGATGGGTTGCAATAATTCCTGTTCTTTTTCCTGCAGGTCTGTTTGGGCACTTTGCTGGAATCCCTGAATGCGTTGTTGCAGGTTTTGGATGTCAAGCTCTTTGTCTTTTCTTACAGATGTACCCCATGATTCATAATTTTCCTCGTACTCCTGGTATTTCTTTTCAAACTCAGCGTTCATGGTTTGCAACTGATTTTCCAATTGTTTTGAGTACTCAGTGATTTCCTGTTCCGCCTGTGCCCGTTCCGGCATTTCGGTAAAAATGGCTTCTACCCTAACGTATCCTAGTTTTACTTTTTGTGCAAAACTATTGGCAGCAGTACCTGTAATAAGGAATATAGCTGCAATTAATGTGATTTTTTTCATCATAATATTTACTTTTTTAATGATTAACAAAAATAGATTTTTTAATTTTTATATCCAAGTTTTCTAAGCACATCATCACTTTTATCGTATTTAGGATCGGTGTAAAGCATGTTTACAGCATTGGCAGTATCAAAAATAACTGCATAATTTCCTTCCTGGGCAATTTCTTTTACCGCATTGAAGATATCATCCTGAATGGGTTTCAACAGTTCTTTTCGTTTTTTAAACAACATGCCATCGCGGCCAAAATACTTTTGCTGCAATTCCCGCATTTCTTTTTCTTTTTGAATGATTTCTTCTTCACGTTTCATTTTGAGTTCATCTGTCAGGAATACTTTTTCAGCTTTAAAATCTTCATACATTTTCTCAATATCATTTCTCATTTCATCCACTTCGTTTTTCCATTGGTCAGAAAGCTCATTGAGTTGTTGCTGAGCCGTTTCATAGGAAGGAATATTGTTCATGATATAATCTGTATCCACATAAGCATATTTTTGGGCAAACACACCCAAAGTAAGCAAAGGCAATAAAATTGTCAGGCATATTTTTTTCATAATTTCACTATTTTTTAGTTACAGAAAATTTATACACAAATAACGGACCAAAGATAACACAATCAGAATTGCTGACCAATAACAAAATGGAATTGTGAACCGTTCACCCCGGTTTTACCTTCGATATCGTCAAATCCATATCCCCAGTCAACACCAAGCATCCCAATCATTGGCATGTAAACCCGGATGCCGAACCCTGCTGACCGCTTAATATCAAAGGGATTATAATTGGAAAAATCGTTCCACGCATTTCCTCCTTCAATGAAAGCCAGGCCGTAAAAAGTAGCTGTCGGGTTAAGAGAAAGCGGATAACGCAATTCCAGACTAAACTTATTGTACAAATTACCTCCGGATGAAGGGGTCAGTGAATTGTTATTGTATCCCCTCAGCCCGATGGTTTCCCTGCCATACAGATTATATCCGTACAACCCGTCACCGCCCAATTGAAATCCTTCAAACGGAGAGGGGCCGATGTCGCTGTTGTAATATGCCAGGAATCCGAACTCAAATTTAGACCTGAGCACCAGAGCCTGACTACCACCTTCTTTCGACCCCATGAGTGTAGTGTACCAATCAGCTTTTAATTTCCATTTGTGATATTCTATCCATTTATATTTTTCCTGGGGATTCATGGTAGTGTAATCCTTATTGTTGAATAAGGAGAAAGGTGGTGTAAGCTCAAGAGACAGATCCATTTTACTCCCACGAGTAGGGAATATTGGGTTGGGACCACTGCTGGAACGCGCAATGTTAGCTGTAAAATTGATGTTGTTGGAAGTTCCGTCATCATAAATAAACCCTGACCACTGGTGAATATTGTAGTGCTTATACCCAAGCTGAGAGTAAAGGGTAAAAAAATCGTCTGGCCATTCAAGGCGTTGTCCCAAACCGGCAGAAGCACCTGTCACGATAAATTCCTGGCGCGCTGAATCTGAACCATATTTTTGCCGTGAATTGTATACGGAAACAGAAAGTGAGTTTGGTTTGCGGCCTCCCAGCCAGGGTTCAACAAAGGTAAAACTGTAATTCTGATAGTAAGGCCCGCTTGCCTGTGCGCGGAGGCTTAAGCGCTGTCCGTCTCCTGCCGGTAATGGCCGGTATGCACGAGGGTTAAAGACATTTTGAAGAGAAAAATTATTAAATGTTAATCCAAGTGTTCCCACGATCATACCGGCACCATAGCCGCCACTTAATTCAATCTGGTCTGATGGTTTTTCTTCAACAATGTATTCGAGATCCACAACGCCTTTTTCAGGATCGGGTTCAAAATTGACGTTCATTTTTTCCGGGTCAAAATATCCGAGCTGTGATAATTCCCTGATGGTACGTTGAATATCTGATCGCTTGTACAAATCTTCCGGGCGGGTACGGATTTCCCTGATGATGACATGGTCATTTGTTCGTGTATTGCCGTCTATTGTAACCTCGTTGATGCGGGCTTGTTTTCCTTCATATACCTGCATCTCAAGGTCAATGGAGTCTTTTTCAATATTAACTTCCACCGGGGTGATGTTTGAAAATAAATAACCGTTGTCCTGATACAATGAAAACACAGAATTCTCACCCATTAACTGTTCATCAAGCAATTTCTGGTTATACACGTCTCCTTTTTCAATGGCGAGTACCCTTGAAAGCTGTTCATCTGTATATTTAGTATTTCCAACCCAGTCGATGTCACGGAAATAATATTTTTTGCCTTCTTCAATGCCAATAACAAGGTTAATGCTTTCTTCATTTTTCTGAATGGAATCATAAAGGATACGGGCATCTCTAAACCCTTCTTCATTGTACTTATTA
>CAZGPW010000006.1:0-15692 GCA_964527535.1 uncultured Bacteroidales bacterium | reverse complement strand
AACGGTAGTGAACTGAAATTTTGTGCAAATTTTGTGCAAACGAGGGCAGAGCCAAGCTTGCTTGAGCTATGCCGAGAGCAGCCAAAATTATGAAAGCGAGGGCAGAGCCGAACTTGTTCGAGCTTTGCCGAGTGCCGCCAAAATTATGCAAATTACACAATTGAACACATATCGGTATGAAAGATTGCCTAAGAATCTTTATTAACCAGATGAACCATATAAAAAAAACCCTGATAAAAAAACCAGGGTTTTCAATGTGAATACATCCATGATATTTTCAAAAAAACGTTATTTCTGTTCCATCAATTGTTTCAGATCTTCTTCGGTGGCAGGGCGTTTTTCAACCACTTCATAATCAAATTTAAGTTCCTCTCCTGCAAGCGGATGATTAAAATCAACCACCACCGTTTCAGGTTTAATTTCTTTCACTACCACAGGAATCGGTCCTTGCTGGGTTTGAGCTTGTAATTGAAGGCCTTCTTTCAGTTCAAGGTCTTCGGGAAACTGAGTTTTCGGCACATCCTGGATGGCTTTTTCATCCACTTCACCATAAGCTTCGTCCGGAGCAATGGTCACTGATTTTTTATCGCCTTTTTCGGCTTCTTTTACAGATTTTTCAAGACCTGGGATCAGCATGCCAACATCAAGAATAAACGCTAAGGGTTCTTTACCTTCAGAACTGTCAAAAACAGCTCCATCACTAAGAGCGCCGGTGTAATGAATTTTTACAAAATCTTTTCCTTTAATGTCAATATCCATAATATTAAATTTTAGTGGGAATTAGGATTCCCTGTTTTCAATTTTAATCGCAGTGCAAAACTATTAAATATAACAGGCCTGCAAAATTATTGAGGGTTAATTAATTAAAACCACAGCATAAACTTCTGCAGCCTCCCCCTGACCAACGTATCCGGTTTTCTCCGATGTTGTTGCTTTAACAGAAACAGCACCAATGCTTAAATGGCAACATTCAGCAATGTTTTTACGCATTTGCGGAACGTAAGTCTGCAGAAACGGTTTTTCCATTACAATGGTAGCATCAATGTTTTGAAGGGTAAAACCTTCATTTTCGAGTAAGAAAACCGTTTCTTTAAGCAATACCAGTGATGCTATGTTGGCAAACCGCTTGTCGGTATCGGGAAAATGCTTGCCTATATCTCCCAGCGCTGCTGCTCCTAGGATAGCATCACATATAGCATGCAAAAGCACATCCCCGTCAGAATGTGCTTTAAATTTTTTGTTGAATGGGATATTTACGCCACCGAGTGTTATATGTTTCCCGGGATCAAAAGCGTGTATATCATATCCAAAACCGACCCTCACAACATTACCCCTCTACTTCTTGTACACCGAGGTCAAATGTGAGTGTAAAACGCAATGTATTGGCCAATGGTGATGCATTGAAATTTCCGGTTGGGATCAGGTATGCAAAATCAAGACCAAACACGTTCAGTTTCATGCCCGCGCCAATGGTAAAATATTTTCTTGCCCCTTTGTATTGATGCTCCAGAAAGTAACCGGCACGCAGTGCAAATCGTTCGCTGTACCAGTATTCAGCACCCAAACTCCATGATATTTCAGCAAACTCCTCAGCAAAAACAGAATTGTAATTATTAGCGGGCCCCGGTGCATCATACCATGACTGGAATAAAGCTCCCGCCACAGAAATGTCATCATCTTTTCCTGCCTTAATAACATCATAAGACTGTTCTATTGTATCCCCGGCATCGGTTACCTCATTGGCAGAATAATAAACAGGCGGGGTTGGGACAAGCAGTTTATTCATATCCAGGGCAAGGCCTACTTTGTTGTACTCATCAATTTCAAGCATATAATATACGCCGGTTCTGAAATTTGTGGGAATAAAATCCCTGGTTTCGTTATCTGAATAGGACATCTTTGCTCCAATATTGCTGATATTGATACCCCAATTGAGCAACCCGTTCATACCACTGAACCCCATGTCATCGTTGGTGTAAAAGAAAGCAACATCGCCGGCTACTGATTGTCCCGGATTGGTAGGCACACCGCCAACTTCCATTCCACCTGTGAGGTCGGAACGGATATAACGCAGGGCAACGGCACCTGAAAAATTGCTTCCCAAAAGACGGCTGTAACCGACATCCAATGCAAATTCATTGGGTTGATGTGTTTTCAGGGGTTGATTGTTATAATCCCTGAAGGGAATTTCCCCCATATCAAAATACAACAGGGAGGCTGACAACATATTTTCGGCATCGAGCCTGTAATATCCTGCCAAATAGGCGAGGTTCATATCATCAATGATGTTCCGCAACCAAGGGGTGTATGAAAGCGAAACGCCCATTTCATCTTCGGCAAATACGTATTTCGCAGGGTTCCAGTGCTGCGAATTCGGATCGGGAGACGTTGCCACTCCGGCATCACCCATTGCCCCAGCCCGTGTATCCGGTGCTATCATTAAAAACGGAACAGCGGTGGTAATCACGTTGTTTTCAAGATCTCTGCCAATCGGATCTTCATCAAACTGGGCAAATGCCTCGGAGGCAAAAACGCAAAGCACAAATAATGCAATAAATCTGTATTTCATTGTTTTTAATTTTTTATCAAAAATACAAGCAATAAACGAAATTACAATAAAATTATTTCACAAACACCATTTTTTTAAATTTATTTACAACATCGCCATTGGTTGCACGCACTTTTACATGGTAAGCATACACCCCCGGATCAACTCTTCTTCCATTGCTATCACCAGGCTTCCAGCATATCGGATCAATAGTATAACCTGATGTATATATCTGTTCATTAATAATTTTAATCAATCCTCCATTCATGTTAAAAATTCTAATTTCAACATCAAGTTGTTCGTCGGCATGATTGTGTGTAAATGTAAAATAGGTCTGATCGGTAAAGGGATTGGGGTAATTACCAAGCTGCTCAATTACCAGTTCTGAGGAATTTGCTACCATAAAAGAAATCTCTGCCTCGGCACTGTTGTTAAACACATCCCATACTTTTACATGTAAATTATGCATACCGGCATCCAGATCATGGAAGGGATAAGTCACCGAACCAGACTGATAGGAATCGAGATCAGCCTCATAGTAATCGTTTAAAATTATGGCATCAGCCGTGTTGTTATCCAGCACAGCAACAATATCATGGCCAATGCCGTTTCCAACCGTATTGATTCCGGATTCGTCATTGACAAATGCAAGCATATCCGGATTTTCATCTGTGATGCCACCATCAACGAAATCTGTATTGTTCATATACAGGTCTATTTCTGGGCCCCATACATCAGAAGCCATATTGCCGCTGCTGCCTCCTATGATCAACTCATCGAAATACCCATGCGCATCAGCGTTTTCAGATTCAGCATAATAACTGATCTTTCCGTTATCAAAATAATAGGCAATATCCACCGGCACAATAAACTCAAACGTAAAGTACCCGTCTTCTATACTGGCTTTGCCTGAATACAATTTGTTTTTTTGTTCTTTATACGGAAAAGGAGGATAATCATCATTGCCCAGCGTAGTGTATTCCATTACCTTATCAAACACTGTAGGATACAAAATTCCATTGAAATCCGTCATTATATTGCCTGCTCTGTCCTCAATATGGCCGGAAACTGAAATATGGCTTGCTGCACCAACCGTATCAGAAAAAACGGATACCTCCACGCCATTTACAGACTCAATTTCCTTTACAGAGTCAGTTTCCACAATGTACTCGGGTATGGCTAATTTAAGGGCGGGATCGCCCAGCAGAACAAAATTCCGTTTGTTATTGGAATCTCCGGCGTTGTTCTTGGTGTGCATGATGTTTTCACCCAGTGCATAAATTTCGTTGTTTTCATCGCGTTTAAACACTTGCCGGTAAAACGCCTTATTAAGCGTGAAATTGGAACCTGAATATACCATTCTGGTTGTGGTTAACAGTGCAATACCCCCACCCTCAGGATTCAAAAATATTTGTTCGCCTGCTGAGGTAAATTCATAATCATCAAAACGGCTAAACTCACAGGTCGCGGTAAGAAACAGAGGCAACCTGTTAAGGTTACTCCAGGAATTGATCTGGCTCATGGTTACCACAGCTTCATGGGCAAGCGAATTTGTATTGCCATGGCCGGAATAATTCATAATAAGGGCGCCCTTATCCACGCGTTCATCAATGACCTGGTTGACATCCGGATACCTGTACCCTTGCACTGTAGATATCTGCTCATAAGCATCGAGTAAAATTTTTCTTGCGTTAAATTCGGGATAATGTTCCATGATGGTATCGCCCATTTCACTGGCTTGTTTTTGATGTGTCTCAGTATCTTCAGCATCATCCCCTATAAAGCAAATAATGTTCCGCCATGAACCAAAGCTATCCGGTTTTACGTAATGAAATATTTTTTCAACTGCATCCTCAGCTTCAGCCTGCGATTTCACAGGCAAGCGGCCAATTCCAATATCAAGGCCTTCGCTACCTGTAACTGTCCCTTCGTTATCATCAAGCAACCCGAAGAAATCATCGCTGACAAAAGAGCCGGTGGGGTTAAGCCCGTTTCCTGACTGGTAGGTTAAAATATAATTTGTGTTCGGGCTTGTAGTTTTTCTATTGTCATAACTGCCGTCACCAAAAAGCAAAAGGTATTTTGGCATCTCTGATTCAGACCCGGCCTTGTCGTACAACATTTTTACAAAATCCCGTATAGCAGCCACATCCGGTGTTCCTGAGGAAAATTCATTGAAAATTTTTTCCTGGTCGATGACAATGGAACTCAGGCCGTGAAGGGATTGGTGCAATTCAGCCAGTTGATTTGCGTATTCTGTAAATAAACCGTTTGTTACAATAACATAATCCACATTTCCATACCCATGCAGATTTTGATTGCTGACATACCCTAGTTTATCGCTTCCATCAATTTGGGGCGTACTGTAAGATGCATTCACATCAAACACAATGTATTCACGCAATTCTTCACTTTCAGCTGTGAATTTCATCTGCCCCCCTGACAACTGGTCCGGAGAAATTTCAAAAGCATTCACAGGGTCGGTAACATCCAGAACCACACAATTGTTATTTACCCCGTTAATGGAATACTGTGTTACATTACCACTGCCCACCGTTTTACTGTCACGGAATCTCAGGCTGTTTCCCTGCAAGCTAAGCCAGGCACGTGCATTGATGGTCAGGTAATCCAGCCACCCTTCAGCTCCCGTGTTGGGAAATATATATTCTATATTAATGGTATTGCTGGTTTGGGGGGTAAATGTAATCTGCTCGTCTGTTGTTTTTGCATAATAATCTGTAGGTGACCCCGAAACAGCATCTATATAACCAGAATAAGTTGAATTTCCATTTATCGTTAATTTAAACCGGCTGCTTTGTTGTGAACGAGCTGCCAGTGAAGTGTATAAACTTGCTTGTTCAGTGTTATCCACAGATGGAATACTCATGTTAAATGCATAAGAGGGATAATAATCAAAATGACGCCAAAACCACCTGCGCCCGGATTTTATAAGATTAACGCTGTCCTTTTCAAGGGTAGCATAATAATCATAAGCGTTTGTGGAGTTATTGGCAGTCAGACTTTCAGAAACCGTTTCCATAAAAAGAGGTCCTTCAGCATCGGAGAGGAAATAATACGTGTAATCGGAATAATTGTGAATGACATGTTGATATGCTCCTTCTCCATCATGTACGTGTGTGTTTGGCCCTTCAAGATAAACCAAAAGGGCATCGCCGGAATCAAAAGTACCGTTACCATTGTTATCCTGTAAATAAACAGGCCGTTGTGGAATATCATCATACCTGGTATCCGCATTTTTTTTCGGTACCATGCCACCATAACCAAAAACACCAACCTGTGCAGGATCATTAAATCCCATGGAAGACACAACGCTATAAGGCAGTTCGTACATACCTGATTTCCCCACCCTTATCTTATACCATTCTCCGGTATTCATCACAGAATTATCGACGTATTGACGCCGGGTTTTATAATCAGGTGTTTTTTCATACCTTATATTAAGGGAAAATTGTGTCAATTTTTCCGGTTCTCCTGTTTCAGGATTTATTCTTAATGGTACTACACTAATATATGTATAATGGGACTTTTTAATGATGCTTTCCTTAAAAGCAACATCAAAATATTCGGGTATTTTCACATCATGTTTTCTGATCAGGGCTTTTTCTTGTTCACTGAGCGGTACAACGTTCTTATGTTCCCATGAAAAATCCGTTACTTTAATGTTTTTCTTTTGCAGTTGGTTAAAATACACAGGGATTTCTCGCTGATCATAATAGACAGCACCATCAAAAGCAAAGCGTTCAATATATTTTACAGAATCAATTTTTATTTTTTGAATCTGATTCCATTTGATCTTATCAAAATAATTATAATTTTGTGCCTTTAATGATGTAATAAAAAAAGCAATGGCAATCAAAACTAAAATCCATGGTATTTTTTTCATGTTATTTCAAAATAAATATATATTTTCGACGCAAAATAAATAATTTTTACTGATTTGTTTTTTTAACGATAAAAATGTTGTATTATTGTGGATATGATTTGATTTTAAAAATAATTAGTTGTATAATTGCACATTGTGGAACAATAGCAAGAACATGATTAAACGAATTCTATTACTCTTAACCATCTGCCTGATAGGCTTCAGCGGCAAACTAATTGCACAGGATGCACATTTCTCTCAATTCTATGCAAACCCGCTGTATTTAAACCCCGCGTTTGTGGGGTCTGACAAATGTCCCCGCGTAAACCTAAGTTATCGCAATCAATGGCCTGCATTGGGACAAACTTATGTTACTTACAGTTTGTCTTACGACCAGCATGTAAATGCCATCAAAGGAGGTGCAGGATTATTACTGATGAACGACGTACAGGGCGACGGAACCATTACGGCAACTACACTTGCAGGTATGTATTCATACACATTGCCAGTAACCAGGCGATTTGCCATTGCAGGGGGCTTTCAGGCTGCTTATGTTATGAAAACAATTGAATGGGATTTTATCTTTCCAGACATGATACATCCATTGTACGGGCCAATTTATACCACAAATGAAGATGCCAGTATTGTTGATAACACCAAAAACTATTTTGACTTTTCGGCAGGTCTGGTCGGTTTCAGCGAAAGAACCTTTTTCGGGTTAGCTGTTCACCACCTGACCGAACCCGCCGAATCATTCCTCAGAGGCAGCGATGCAGTACTGCCGCGAAAATTTACTGTACACTTTGGAACTGAAATTCCCATCACTGCCAGTAACTTCAGGAGGGGTGAGCTAACAATTGCTCCACAACTACTGTTTCATCAACAGGGCGATTTTCAACAATTCAACTGGGGTATATATGTAAACAGAAAATCCATAGTTGCCGGTTTTTGGCTACGACAAAATTTCAATTTTCATTATGACTCGTTCATCATGTTGATTGGATTCAGGCAAGACCAGATTAAAGTTGGATACAGCTATGACCTGACCGTTTCTAAATTGCAAAATTCTACGCTTGGTGCCCATGAAGTAACCTTTGGTTTTACATTCAATTGTAAACCACCTGAATCTAAATACAGGACAATAAGTTGTCCATCATTTTAGTTATATATAATGTGTAAACAAAATTTAGTGTCATGAAAAATATTATCCGTCTCTCAATGCTCGTGATTTTTGGTACATTTTTGCTGGCATCATGCCAAAAAGAATCATCAAGCACAACTGGATGGCATTACAATGATCCCCGTTTTGGTGGCTTTCAAAATCATCCGGGATACGAACAAGAGACAGGCCCCGGCCTCATTTTTGTTGAAGGTGGTACATTTGCCATGGGACGTACAGAACAAGACGTGATGTTTGAGTGGAATAATACACCACGACGCGTTACCGTTTCATCATTTTACATGGATGAAACGGAAGTCGCAAACATTGATTACAGGGAATACCTTTACTGGCTTCGCCATGTATATGCCACAGACTTCAGGTATATATACCGTCAGGCATTGCCTGATACGTTGGTATGGCGTGAACGGTTAGCATTCAACGAACCAATGGTAGATTTATACCTTCGTCATCCGGCTTATGAACAATATCCTGTAGTTGGCGTTAACTGGCGTCAGGCCAGAGACTATTCATCCTGGCGTACCGACAGGGTAAATGAGTTTATCCTGATAAGGGAAGGCATACTTGATCCGTACGCTGCTCCACAAGATCAATCTAAACATTTTAACCTGGATGCCTACCTTGTATATGCTGATAACCTTGACTTGCATATCGATGAAACAGGAAGAGGGCCGGACGGTAAAGTTGAAAAATTATACAAAGACCCCTCCACTTTGAAAGAAGGACGCCGTGGTGGCGGTGGTGGTGGTGGCAGAGGACGACAAGGGGCATTTGCCGACGACCGCAGATGGGTAGGTATCGAAGATGGTATCTTCCTCCCTCGTTATCGGCTCCCAACAGAAGCTGAATGGGAATATGCTGCACTTGCATACATAGGAAACCATCACAAAGAACGAATATATGAACGTCGTCTGTATCCATGGAACGGGCATTATATACGTAACGACAGCCGTACCGAAGACCGTGGACAGATCATGGGAAACATCATGAGAGGCCGTGGTGATGCCATGGGTGTCGCAGGTGCACTTAATGATAAAGCGGATATTTGCGCGCCTGTAAAAAGTTACTGGCCAAATGATTTTGGTTTGTACTGCATGGCAGGCAATGTAAATGAATGGGTAATGGATGTATATCGCGACCTAACCTACTCTGATATGGAAGAATTCCGTCCTTTTCGCGGAAACGTTTATACGGAAAGGGAAATTACCAGAGACCCAAACGATGGTATGATTGAACTTACACCTGAAGCTGAAGATTATTTTGATGTTACCGGTAAAATACTTGAAAAACCCGTTGATGCCGAACATGCTTACAACAGGGAGAATTATACAAGGGCTGATAACAGGAATTACCTGGATGGTGACATCGAATCCCTCGTTCCTGATGCCAGCGAAGATTGGTGGAACGAACCCGACCGTTTTTCAGAGCACGTTGAATACGATGAAGACTCAACACAGAATATCGAATCCACAGACGCCATGTATAATGATGGTGACTGGGCCGGCACAAAATGGGGCGAGGGGGATTACGACCCCACAAATCCAAAAGCCAACAAAGGAACAGGCATGACATCCCTTGTCACCGACCGTGCCCGTGTTTATAAAGGCGGTTCCTGGAAAGACCGTGCTTACTGGATGACCCCCGGATCAAGACGTTTCCTTGATGAAAAGGAATCAAGGGCAGACCTGGGATTCCGCTGTGCTATGACACGCGTTGGGTCACCAACAATCGAAGAATAATGAAACTTTAATTTATAATGCCAACCCCATGTTACTTGCATGGGGTTTTCTTTTTTACGATATGGATATCAAAAATTTGCACAATATTTTTATTCATTCCGAAGGGGTATGTACAGATACACGTAATATCTCTCCCGGAATGGTATTTTTTGCATTGAAAGGAGACAATTTCAACGGTAATAAATATGCTGCTCAGGCGATTAAAAAGGGGGCATATTATGCTGTGATTGATGACCCTGATTATGAAATCAGCGGTAAAACCCTGTTGGTTGATAACAGCTTAGATGCCCTGCAGAAACTTGCTATGCATCACCGGCGGCTAATGCCTGCTAAAATCATCGCCATTACAGGGAGCAACGGGAAAACAACCACCAAGGAACTGATGCTTTCAATCCTCAAAACGCATTACCAAACCACAGCAACAAGCGGAAATTTGAACAACCACATTGGCGTTCCCTTGAGCATACTTAACATTCGCGATGCAACAGAATTTAGTATTATTGAAATGGGCGCAAATCATCCGGGTGAAATTGCGAAATTATGTGAAATAGCTCAACCGGATTTTGGCCTGATAACCAATGTTGGGAGAGCACATATTGAAGGTTTTGGGTCCTTTGAAGGCGTAAAAAAAGCAAAAGCTGAATTGTACAGGTATCTTGAGAAAACAGAAGGCGTCACTTTTGTTAATCAGGATAATTCAATATTAACACAAATGCTGGGGGAACAAAAAACAATAACATACAGTTTTATGTCCAAAGAAGCATTTTGCAGAGGACAACATTTTACACACCAGGGATACGTTGGTGTACGCTGGAAAACAAAAAGCATGCAAGGTGACTGTGTATCAAAATTATTTGGTGCATACAATGCCGAAAACATTTTGTCTGCCGTATGCATAGCTGCTTACTTTAATGTTCCTCAGGATAACATAAACAAAGCCATTGAACAATATACACCGGCAAATCAACGATCGGAAATAAAAATTACAGACAACAATGAGCTGTTCCTTGACATGTACAACGCAAACCCAACCAGCATGGAGCTTGCGATAAAACATTTTTATAACAACAATAAATCACAAACCCTCATATTGGGTGACATGAAAGAACTGGGAACAACCTCATCCCAAAGCCATAAAGAAATATTAGACCTTGCCAGGCATCTTGGATTTAATCATGTATATGCATGCGGCCCTGAATTTTATAAATTTCATACTATCTATGATTATACATTTTCACCTGACACAGAAAGCCTTATACAACAAATCAAAAAAGACAAAATTAAAAATCAACATATTCTTGTGAAAGGCTCCAGGGCAATGCAATTAGAAAATATAATTCCTTATTTATAGGAAAATCAGGCAAAAAACTTTTCAACTTTCTTTATTGATCCCGGCAGTGTGAAAACAACCACTTTGTCCCCTTTCACAATGTGGGTATCTCCAGTTGCAATAAAACTTTTTTTACCCCTGACAACACCTCCAACAATAGCATCATCCGGAAATTTAAGGTTACGGAGTATATCTTTGGTTACCCTGGCTTTTTCTTTTACCACAAATTCCATTAATTCTGCATCCGTACTTGTTAAGCATTTTATAGAAGACACTTCAGCATGCATGGTAAAAGAATAAATCCTGGATGCTGCGCTGAGTTTTTTATTTACAATGGAATCAATGCCCATTTTTTGAGCAAAATCAAAATAATCAAAATTTTCAATCTCGGCGATGGTTTTCTTTACACCCAGCTTCTTAGCCAGCATACATGATAAAATATTGGTTTCTGAATCCCCGGTAACAGCAACAAAGGCATCCATATCTCTGATGCCCTCTTCTTCCAGCAAATCCATATTCCGGCCATCCCCATGAATCACAAGACAACGATCGAGCCTGTCTGCAAGCTCAAGTGCTTTGTTCTCATTTTTTTCTATGAGCTTGATCTTACAGCTCTTTGATAATTCATTGGCTACCTTTTGGCCTATGCGACTTCCGCCCAGAATCATGACATTATCGAATTTATCTTTTTGCTTACCGGCATATTTCATCAAGCTATCAATGCCTTCAGGGCTGGTAATAACATATACATGGTCACCAGCCATCAATACATCATCCCCGGAAGGGATAATGGTTTTACCGCTACGGGTAATGGCAACTGCCCGGTAATCAATAGATTTGCTTACTTCCGTTGCTTCTTTCAGTGTTTTATTTATTATTGGAGCATCTTCGGACAAATGAACAACAAACAAATTCAAACGGCCATCGGAAAATTCAAAAACCTGAGTGGTTCCGGTTTCACGTATCAATGACACCACTTCCTTAGCAGCGATTTTTTCGGGATAAATCATCCTGTCCACTCCCATGTTGATAAAATGCAATTTCCGTATGGGATTGATATACTCAATGTTGTCAATACGCGCTATGGTTTTCTTGGCTCCTAAACGTTTGGCAAGCATAGCTGACAGCAAATTGATCTCTTCAGAATGAGTTACCGCAATAAATAAATCTGCTGTGCTTACCTTCGCATCTTCAAGTGTCTTGAAAGAAGAACAGGATCCCGTGATTGTCATTAAATCGTATTGGGTTTCTACAACCTTCAACTTATCCTTGTCAGTGTCAACAACAATGGTATCATGTTTTTCTTTTGTTAGCATGCGTGCGAGGTATTTTCCAACCTCCCCTGCTCCTGAAATGATTATTTTCATAATTAAAAAATATATACACTTTATCTATAACACACAAATCTAAACATTCACATCATTTAATAAAAATTATTCTGCCTGTAAATCTACAATAAAAGCTCCGTTTTCAACAACATCATACACAGGAATATTGTGTTTTGCCATTGATTGTTTGATTTTTTCCTTTTTATAATAGGGAAATGAGGCATCAATAATGAGTTTTTTAAAGGAAAAAAGCCGGTGCAATGTTGATGCTTCAACGTCAGCATCCGATGATAAAACAATGTAATCAATGGCCATTGGATTCTGGCTGATCATGTTTTTATAGCGATTGTCCCTGATTATCAACATCTTTACATCCTTGAATCCAATGTATAAGTCTTTCATAAAAACATAGGGATTATCAATGGAAAACATACTTGTAAACATGTACCTGCCACCTGTTTTATTCAAATCAACAATTTTTTCTTTCTTCAAACCTTCGGAAAGCCAGTAGTTTGACAATCGCTTATCCAGTTTATTTCTGTTTTCCCCGGCCGCATCGGTAAACAAAACATTATCATTTCCCACGATGCAATTGATGGCAGTTTGATTTCTCATATTATAGACAAGCAATTTATGTTGTTCCATGGATTTCGTGTCGCGATAAATACCAATGCTCAACATTATTATTAGTAATCCCATAACAGCCCATACATATTGTCTTCTCCCTTTCATCAACACAAGGGCACCGGACACAATAGTCATGTACAGGATCAACATCTGTAATGGGGTAATGTATAACTGTTCAGAAACTGCCCCCGGCATGCCTTCGATGAAGAAAACAAGCTTGTTGAGCACGCCTACCAGGAAAGCCATTGCCTGACCGGCATAAACAGCCAGCACCGGTAATGCAAAAGACACCAAAAACACAAGCATGGCTGCATACACAATGATGGTGACTACAGGGATTACCAAAATATTGGTGAGAATAAAATAATTTGAAAACTGATGGAAATAAAATATGGTCAACGGGGCAGTTCCTATCTGTGCTGCAATGGAAACAGCTACCAGCGACCACAATTTATCCAGGATGCGGTTTCGGACATTTAATAACTTGTATATGGGTTTATAAAAAGTGACAATACTTAACACCGCCAGGTACGACAACCAGAAACCAAGCTCAGTAATAACAAACGGATTCACCGCTATAGTTACAAAAGCAGAGGCAGCCAGGATATTGTATATGTTGATGTGTTGTTTAAACAAAGATCCGGCACTGATAAAGCTAAACATCACGGCTGCCCTGGTTACCGATGGTGACATCCCTGTGAGCAAAGCGTAAAACCAAATGGCTATGACAATTATAACAACCTGTAAGTACATGAGTTTCTTTTTACGACGCAGTGGAGACAAAAGCAAATACATGACCATATAAATAATCCCCACATGCAACCCGCTGACAGCCAGCACATGCATTGCCCCCGATGCCGAATAAGCATGACGTAATTTGTCGTGGAGTTTGTCTTTGTATCCCAGGCTCAAAGCAGCAGCAACAGCAAATTCATCTCCTTCAAGACCGGCCTGCCTGTAAATGTCAAGCAAACGCGTTCGCAAAGATGACATGCGGCGTTTCAATCCCGAAACTTCATTCTGATCAATAACTTTCCAACTGCCCGATTTAAGATAAGTGCTGGAAGCTATCATATGATAGGTCATGTACTTTGCATAATCAAATTCTTCGGGGTTTCCGGTATTTGAAACGGTATCAAAATCAGGTTGAAAGGCTATCAACATACCGGGTTTTACATTTCTTGCCATGCTGTCTTTCTGGAAATATACCCGGGCCAGTCCATCCCCGTCAAACCACTCATCTTTATACCTGTAAGCCTGCACTGAAATGTCTGTACTGTAGGCATTTTCAGACTCTTTTGGTGGCTTTTGTATTTCCGCAATCAGCAGCGCATCACCGGGTAAACTAACAGGATCCACTTTGTTAAGCTTATCCGATGCCAGAAAAGCACCAGCCGAAAATAAAAACAAAAATACCAGTACATAACTGATCCAGCGTCCAGGATAATAAAAGGACAAGCGTGTTTCGACATGCAAATACACCAGGCACAACACACCTAAAATCAAAACGGGAGAAATTCCAGGCTCAAACGGTGTTTTTAATACCAACACAACGCCTGCCATAAAAGGGATAAGCAAAGGCACAACAGGCATGGTTTTTATTTGCTCATGCAGACTCATTCCTGTTTCAATATATTACAATCAGTATAATGTTACTGGCTTTATTCCATCAGTGCCATAACACTAAGGTTTTTTATTGCTTTTTTCAAACTTCTCCACGAGCTCTTTATCGCTCATGTGAAGATAAGTTTTTAGCATCCTTACTTCTTCTGCTCTGGGATGTTCCGGCCAATCATCCAAAAAACGCTCATAATAGGTTTCAGCAGTATCATCTTTGTTGAGCATGCTGTCATAAATAAAAGCTGTGAGATAAACAACCAAAGGAATTTTATCAAAATCCGGATAATTTTTATCAATCCGTTGAAGGTAAGCTATCGCATCGTAAGGCCTGTCCGCATTCATTGCCAGTTCAGCTGCCCTGAAAAGATATTCAGGGACCAGGCTGTCGTGTTTATAGTGAGATGCATACATCAGGTAAAGCCGGATCATGTCATTGGCTTTCGATACATCCAATTCATCATCATCATGCAAAACTTTTTCAAGCTTTGTAATTTGCTTTTGCATCTCATCTTTACTTTGCACTGTTTCTGCATCCTGTTCATTTGTTTCTGTTTCTGTACTCTGCTCCTTGCCTTGTTGATTGCAGGCAGATAATAAAAACACCACTAAAATAAAAAAAACAAAATGTTGTTTGCTTATCATCGTATTACTGTTTTATATTCAGTTTTCGTTTTTCCTTTTGCAATAGCTGCCAGTCTTGGTTTTAACAGCCGTTTTCTCAATGGTGCTATTTTGTCTGTAAACAAAATCCCATTAAGGTGATCATATTCATGCTGCACAACCACCGCCTGAATGCCCACAAAACGCTCAGTTTTTTCCTGGAGGTTTTCATCCAGATATTGCATGGTAAGGCTTGTGTACCGTTTGACCTGTTCAAAAATCCCTGGAATACTAAGGCACCCCTCTTCAAAACCTGTTGTTTCTTGGCTGTGTTCAATAATTTCGGGATTGATAAACGCCCTTTTAAACCCTTCAAGTTCGGGATGTGCTTCAGCCATTGGAGTGGCATCAATCACATATAAGCGCAAGGGCTTTCCAATCTGAGGCCCTGCAAGACCTACTCCATGAGCTTTATACATGGTTTCAAACATCTCATTTACCAGTTGTTTGATCTCCATGTTCCCTGTGTCTATTTCCTTTGCTCTTTTTCGGAGCACCGGATGACCATATAAATAAATGGGATATATCATGATTATCTGTTCTCGTTAATTTCCATAGGCAGCATCAACAAAAATAACTACTCACCGCAAAGACGGACAGATGCAAAATTATAAAATTTTTGCTATATCCTAAAATTTAACGTGCTTTCGTTCTTTCGTGCGATCATGCTTTCGTTCCTTCACGGTAACAATCTAGTGACTTTCCATATAAGACTGTAAAATAATTGTCGCGCTGATTTTATCAACCAATGCTTTATCACGCCGTTTCTTCTTTTTT
>CAZGPW010000005.1:0-3120 GCA_964527535.1 uncultured Bacteroidales bacterium | reverse complement strand
GAATAAATGGGCTTTAGCCCTGCTTATTAAGAAGGAGTATTCACCCGATGACTTTTAGTTTCGCCTTACAGTCAAAAGATGAATATACCTCAGAATTCACAAAAGCATATCAGGGCTAAAGCCCTTTCTGTTTTATATTACGCCTCAAAACCCCGACATAAATGCCGGGGTTAACCGGTTCTAATTAAGCACACGCTTAACCCCCGTCCTTCAGGTCGGGGGTGATAAGAACATGAAAGATGGAATGGGCTTTAGCCCTGACAGTATAATTTTTATTGACGAGCGTTTATTTTTTCTAATTCTTAATTTTTACTCAACAGTAATAATTCAATCATTACCATTACCCACTAAGTTTGCAGTAGAACCAAAAATGAAAATCAATCAAAGTTAATTGATTTTGGAGTGAAAAATCAGGTGAGAAAACGCGTGAATAAGGCATTTTTTGTGTTTTACAATATATTAGTTTATTTATTCATTTTTATAACAATACCCTGAGCTTTAACTTCGTTATGATTTTGTATTCATTGAAACAAGGAAAAAATGAAAAAAAACACCCCCCTATGGATCGTATGGATCGGTGCTATTCTTTTTACCATCCTGTTCCACAATAAAACCACCGGTATCAACCTCATTATTTTTAATGTATTTATTGTTGGATGCCTGATCATTTTCAAAGGGTTTAACAAACAAAACATGCACCATATTGTGTTGTTGTCCGGGGTAATCCTTACACTGGGAACCGGTTTCTTTTTTCATTCATCACTGGCCATCACAATGAATTACATATCGCTGATCCTGTTTTCTGCAGCCTGTTTGTTTCCGCAAACAACGGCGATTCATAGCCTCACCGGCATCAGTTTTCTGAACATCGGGTTTTCATTTTCCGAATTTTTCTCACGGACATTTAACATAAAAACCTACAAATCTAAAGCCATGAAAAAAGTGGCAAAAGGGATCACCATAACAATCATCCCCCTTGCCATTATCATCGTTTTTATTGTGCTGTACCGCAATGCAAATCCGTGGTTTGATACGCTTGTCGGCAATGCATTTGAAGCCATTAACACGATGCTGATAAATATATTTGGCGAAATTCACTGGAGTTTTATCTGGAGCCTGATCCTGGGCTTATTTTTTGTGATCTGGCTTCTTCTGGGCAAAGCTCACTCAGGGATAGTCAAGGCAGAATCAACCAAAAGCGATGAATTGAAAAGAAAAAAATCTAAATTCCGCTTCAGAGGCAAAATGACAGGGCTGAAAACAGAATACCGTTCAGCTATGATACTGTTAATTGCCATGAATGTGATTTTACTGATTGTCAATTTTCTGGACATAAAAAACGTGTGGTTTGGCTTTGATTGGAATGGGGATTTCCTGAAGCAATTTGTGCATGAAGGCACCTGGTTATTGATTATATCAATATTGCTGTCAATTGGCATCATACTTTTTTATTTCAGAAAAAACCTCAATTTTGCATCTTTCAGCAAACCCTTGAAAATTCTGGCATACGCCTGGATGACGCAGAACCTTATTCTGGCTTTGTCGGTGGCTGTACGAAACATGCATTATATATCGTATTTCAACCTTGCCTATAAACGCATATCGGTATTCTTTTTTCTGATGGCAGTGGTTGTGGGCCTGATCACTGTAATTATAAAAATACGCAAGCCGGGTACTGCATTTTTCCTGTTGAGGACCAACAGCCTTGCAGTTTACATCATACTCGTTGGGATGTGTTTCATCAACTGGGATGTGTTCATTGCCAAATACAATTTCAAGCACGCTGACACCGCTTTTCTGCATCTGAATTTCATGCAGAAACTGGATAACCGCGCACTGCCATGGCTTATGAGGGATTCATCAGAACTTGCATCCATCAAACAAACCCAGTATAAAACCTTTGATTTTGCCCCTGATGATATATACATGACACCTGAAGCCTACCAGGAGCGAATCCAATGGAAACGGGATGAGTTTATCTCGTCGTGGGAAGAAAAACACTGGCTATCGTGGAATCCTGCCGAACACAGGGCATATCAATTGCTTCCCGGCAAATAAAGCGTCCTGTCCTTTGAAGCATATTCAAGGCAGGCTTTCCAGTCATCAGCATAAGCATCCCTGATCTGTTTCAATTGTTCAGAAGGCACTATCCGGGTTTTTTCTTGTTTTTTGCCTGGCAGAAATTGCCCGAAAAATGCCAGTGTATGTATCATCGCGGCACGGATTTTTTTTCTGAATTTGCCATGCTGCTTCTCATCAAAAGAAAAGCGGCGGTTGAATTTGAGTAACAGTTTCAGTTGTTTTTCTGAAAACGAATAATTGACTGTGTTCATTTTTACATTACTAAGATCAACATCAGCATCACAATACGAAGCCATCAATCTGATGACCTCTTCAGGGGCATTTTTTAATTCCTCCTGAAAAATCACCAATGGCCTTTCGGTAAATAAAGACTCAATCCTGTCAATGATATTTTTATACAAAAGGGGCTCACAGCGAAAAAATCCATTGCCGGGTGTCAAATTAAAAAACGAATGGAAATCCATTGTCCCGTTTTTGCGAATGTGATATTTATATTTTGATGCTATCCACTTATCATGGCGACGAAGCACCAGGATTATTCGCGTGTCAGGATATTTTTTTGCAATTGTATAAAGGCCGGCGGCATTTGGTTTGCCCTTCCCAATGTCCATTTCTGTCGTCAGCAATACCGGTTTATCAGCCTCAGCAATAAAACGGTCGTGCTTTTTAAAATCGCCCTTTTTTACATATTCAATGCCTTTAAACGCCGGGAAAACATTGCGTTGCAAAAAGGTTGATGCTGTCCTCGGCAGGCCTACGTGAAAAGTTATTCTTTGTTTGATTGGCATGGCTGCATTCTCTTTGATTTATGCTGATAAGCTTTTCATTTATTGCAAAACGCTTCATCTTTAATTTGCTTTCATGAACCATATCATCAACAGGCACATGAAATGCTAAAATTAACACATCCGATTTTACCAATCAAATTATTCCATGGATTTTAACCCAACTTGAAAATCAAAAGTCATAAAGTTCTCCAACACAGACATTTGCGATTTTGTTTTTTACAATTGGGGGACTACTTTTGTTTTTCTCACA
>CAZGPW010000004.1:0-1871 GCA_964527535.1 uncultured Bacteroidales bacterium | reverse complement strand
TTAGGGGTTAGGGTTTAGGTGTTAGGATTTAGGTAATGAAAAAACTAACACCTAAACCCTAACACCTAAACCCTAAATCCTTATTTTGAAGTTCCCCTATTTTTTCCCAGGGGCGAGCACTGATTAGTTACAAAAAAGTAAGCATAACCTTAGCTACGTGAGTGTTTTTTTATGAAGAAAAAACGAAAAGAGCAACACTGGGGGCGTCGTATTTGACTATACATACCGATGGTTTATAGTTAATTGTATGTCGTAAGAAAAATTCCCCCATTGACATAGCATTATTTTTTTATTCTTCTTACTACCTGAATACCATAAATGAAATTATACAACATACAGATTCAGGATACTGGCTGACCTTTTTTTTTATTGATGCGATATAATAAAATACCTGTTTACAAGTACTCAAAAATACCCATATCCCGGTATTGTCATGAGCCTTATTTTACCTTTCCTTTAATAAAAGGATTTGTGTGAAAAAAATCGTTTGTTTTCAAGCTATATTACTGCATTTAAAAGAAATAAAAAACTAAAAACATGTACAAAATAATAAAATATGCCCTTATGCTGTTTTTTATGTTCTTAGTAATGTCCGGATGGATTGTAGCTCAAGACCTGCTGACGGTAAGAGAATCCCTAAAAATCAAGAACAGTGCTGCTGTTTGCGTAAATGGTTCGCTGACTGGTTCTGGAAGCTCATTGGGTGAAATAGCAAACAATGGCACACTCAAACTGACCGGTGACTGGACAAACAATGCATCATCTTCTTTTTTAAACGGCACAGGAGAGGTTGTATTCAATGCATCCACATCATCTCAAACCATTGGAGGAACTGCCACAACATCTTTTTATGACCTTACCATTGACAACAGCGGGGGCGATGTTATGCTGGGACAGGATGTTTTTGTTGATAACACATTGAACATGACCACCGGTGATCTGGATTTGCATGACAACATAACAGACCTGGGTACCACCGGAACCATCAGCGGTGAAACCGAAAACACACGCATTAAAGTAGGAGACATCATCAACAATACCGGGACAATCCGTGCCACTTGTACCCTGGACGGCGATGAATCCGCATACAATCCGGCACATATTGGTGTGCAAATAACAAACAATAATAACCTTGGCGATATTACCATCGTGCGTGGCCATCAGGTGCAGACAGGAACCGGGAGTTTTACTGCGAACGCTAGCATTGCCCGTTACATTGAAATACATAATGCTTCAGATGATATTATAGATTTTGAAATGGATGCAAGCAATAAACTGGAAATGAATTACTGGCAAGGAGAACTCAACGGGCACACCGAAACAGAACTGGTGCAATACCAATGGGTAAAAGAAAGCAACCAAGAATGGTGGACCCCGCTTACGGGAAGTGTTAACACAACAAATAATATATCCTCGCCTGACAACAGCCCATATTCATCGTATTTTGATGAACCCAACTGGTATAGCCTGAATTTCTATGGGAAATATACCCTTGGCAGCACATCAAATCCCCTACCGGTAGAATGGCTTTTTTTTACAGCTGAGTGGAAGGATGAAACCTGCAGCACAGTACAACTGAAATGGGAAATGGCTTCAGAAACCAATTCAGATTACTATGAAATTCAGCGCTCCGGTGATGATATGACAAACTGGGAAACCATAAACACTTTGGAGGCGGCAGGTTTCAGCAATCAAAACATTGAATATACAGACCTTGACGAATCACCACCTGTAAATACTGACATAATTTATTATCGCATCAAGCAAGTTGATCTTAACCCAACTTGAAAATCAAAAGTCATAAAGTTCTCCAACACAGACATTTGCGATTTTGTTTTTTACAATTGGGGGACTACTTTTGTTTTTCTCAC
>CAZGPW010000003.1:0-3243 GCA_964527535.1 uncultured Bacteroidales bacterium | reverse complement strand
ACGCTCAGCTTCCCATTCTGCTTCGGTTGGCAGACGATAGCCACTTGGGCAAGGGTTGTTGGTGCCGCTTACGCCCTGCCATAAATTATCGTTTTGTGGGTTACGCCAGTCAAAAGGGTCACTATCATTTGTGATAAAATCGTCATGCCCGGGGTCATCGGTAGAACTAAGCGTTGATGTTTCATGGTTCTGCTCTTCTCCATCTGAACCACTTGATGATGTCCAGTTGATACATTCGTGCCCATCGCTTAAACGGCCCCACTGGAATAAAGCACCATAGGCATTGTAATCAGTAGAAGATGTTGCCTGTTGTGATGCACCGAGATTCCTGTCCATCCATGTATCACCGGTGGTGGGATTGGTGACATCCACAATTTGCGTTTGTACACCACAGATGGTAACGCCGGGGCAGGCAGTAGTGGTCTCACTTAGCGCAACTGATGTGGATTCACCGCAAGCGTTATATGCCCACACATACAGGGTGTATGATGTTTCACAATCCAATCCTGTTTGTGTGTATGATGTGCTTGTACCATTGTCTGTGGCAGTGGCATAATCATCCGTTGTATTGTAGGCATAACCATCGGCATCCGCTACGGTGGTCCAGTTCCACTCAATTTGCTCTTCACCGGGGACGTGGGTGCCCGCTGTTGGGGTGGATGGGGTGGTGTTGACCGATAAAGTTGCCGGGTTACTGGTGGCACCAGGGACACAATCTCCGCTTACGACACAGCGATACTGGTAAGCGTCGTTAATTGCCACAACATTGTTTACTCCGAGTGTTTCTGTTGTCCAGTTTGCATACTCAGGGTCTGAACCGGCTGCAGTTATATCAGCCCAGCCCCCGCCATCGTTAACCTGCCATTGGTACGATAAATTTGTTCCTGTGGCCAAAACGTCAAAATTGGTGTTTTCACCATCGCAGATTTCCTGATTTTCCGGGTGTGTGTTAATGGTGGGATTGCAATCGCCAAAGCAATAGATGCTTTCCCACTGATTGTCATTGTCATTGTATGCCTGAAAACAATTAACCGTTGTGTTATATATCATTACGGCTTCCGGGTTTCCAGTTAAATCAATGGCATCCCGCTGCGCCGTTGTCATGCGCGGGATCAATAAGCCCCGCTCTGAGGACTCCAAGTCCAGCAAGGCTGAATTGTCAGGATCATTTGTGTTAATACCAACGTTTTGGGAAAATCCCATAAGGCAAGAACCAAAAATCAGGTAAATGCCAATGATTAACGTTCCAATGTTAAAAGGGATTGTTGGTGCGTTTTTACGCTTCTGGGTGTTCTGATTTTTTTGTTTTTTCATAATTTATTTTTTTTGAATGTTTCATCGTGCTCATATTTATTGTTTTACAAACTTCTGTTCTGTTTTATGATGTCCGTTTTCTGTGATTGCCTGTATAGTGTAAATTGATGAGGCGAGGTGCCTGATATCAAGTCTAAACTCATTATTCCCAACAATTACTTCAGCTTGTTTTAACATCACTGTTTTACCAAGCTTATCCCACACGTAAATGTAAACATGTGTATCTACAGTAGATTCAATCTCAACGCTTATTTCATCATCAGCGGGGTTGGGGTAAATGGAAATGATTTGGATGGTATTATCCGGTGATAAAACGGCATCCACATCGCTGTATTTATAATTGCCATCCACATCAACTTGTTTCAGTCGGTAATAAATAATGTCAACATCTGCAGGCGGAGATTCGTCAAGGTCTGTATATTCAATATTTTGATTGCTGAAACCTGCTGCCTCCACAGTGTTTATGGTTTCCCAGGTTGTCATATCATCACCGGAGCGTTGAAATTCATAGTAATCTGAATTGGTTTCTGAAGCCGTTTCCCATTCCAGTTGTACTGCGCTGTAAGTTTCATCCTGCCAGTTGGCTGTAAAATAAAGCCACTCTACCGGCAGGGGATTTGATATGCTGCCAAGGGTAAATTTCCCATTGAAATTTATAGTGTACCAGTTGGGGTCATCAAAATAGGATGAATACGGCGAATTGTCCGGCGTGGATAAATTGTTGGTTTCATCAATTGTTCCGGTTAAAGGGGTCCACCATTCTTCGGTGCTTTCTTTCACCCACTGGTATTGTATCAGTTCCGATTCTGTGTACCCATTGAGTTCTTCTTCCCAGTAATTCATGGCAAATTTGTTGTTTCCGTCGAGTCCAAAATCTATCATGATGTCTGAAGCATTGCGCAACTCAATGTAACGGGCTACGGATGTGTTTCCTGAAAAACTGCCGGTTCCAGTCTGCACCTGATGGCCACGCAGGATGGTAATATCGCCAAGGTTATTATTGTTTGTTATTTGCACACCAATATGTGCCGGATTGTATGCGGATTCATCGCCGTCCAGGGTGCAAGTAGAACGGATTGTCCCGGTATTGTTGATGATGTCTCCTACTTTAATGCGTGTGGTTTCGGTTTCACCGCTGATGGTTCCGGTGGTACCCAGGTCTGTTATGCTGTTTTGCAGATCCAAATCTCCGGTGGTCATGCTCAATGTATGATCAACAAAAATGTCCTGGGCAAGCATTACATCACCACCGCTGTTGTCAATGGTAAGGTCATAAAAAGATGTTGTGGCAGTTCCTTCAATGGTTTGTGATGCTGCGGCGGAATTAAATACAACATCTCCGGTGCCGTTTAAAAAAGAAGATGATACATTGTTTGTCCAGTCGCCGGTAAGGCTTAGTGTGCCATTGTTTGTTATTTCACCCGATGAGCCATCAACACCAGTCAGTGAACCATTTGCATACAGAGAAACGTTGTTTTTTATTTTTAAGATATTTTTTACTGTCAGCAGGTCTTGAGCCATTGAATAGTTTGACAACATCAAAAGCATCATAACAGTAAAATAAATTGTTCTAATGTTTTTCATGACAATGCTCATACCCTATACTTTTATCAATAATGCAAATGTAATAAATAGATGCTAACAACACAAGTGTTTTCAATAATATTTAACAAGGCTTGCGCTTTAAATAAGGTGCACCTCAGACTTTTTCAGCAAACCCTATGTACATATTCAGGTGGGTTCTAAAAATTCATTTTTTTAATTTTGATTCATAAAAAACCGCAGAACCCATTAACGATTTTTTATAAATCACAACAAAATTACAATAACTGTAACTAATCAGCCTGCAAATTAGCAATAATATTTAAAGAAGGTAATATTTTTTGTCCATTTTTAATACAGGTATCAGTAATTGACCTGAGTACAGAG
>CAZGPW010000002.1:0-7855 GCA_964527535.1 uncultured Bacteroidales bacterium | reverse complement strand
GCTGGCTGTGTTGGCATTTATGTGTTTTATTTTTCTTCCGGTGATATCATACAAGCAGACTTCTGTAATTTTATTGCCATTAATGATGATATAATTATCAGCCGGGTTAGGGTATAGTTTAATATTCATTTTCTCAGAGTCATACATGCCGGTCAGTTCATTTACAATAATGTTGATGTTTGCTGTAAGGTTATCCTGATTCAATACATTATTAATCAGTACCAATTCGCCTGTAATGGAATAGGTTCCGGGCGTATCTCCGTCATAATTGCTGCTGTCCCAGTTGACATCCAGTGTTTCTGTATCTGTATCTTCAAGGGTCACTTCTGCGCTTCCCGGAATACCCGTATTGTTAAACGGCGTATATTGATCCACTTCAATGTCATTCAATGGAGCTACACTGTTGATGTTTACAGGGCAATCCCTTTGAAAATCTATGCGAGGCGATAATTCCAGACTGTCTTTGAGTGTAAGCAAGGCATTTTGATTCCCTTTTAATTCATAATCAAGGATCATGTCCAGAAAATCCAGGGTGATGTCATGCTGTTCATCCCTGGTAATTGTTGTTGAAGAGCCATCGGCCATATCACACACCATATCTGCCTCGGCAAAGAAACAATGCCCGCCGCCCAGCACATTAATCAAGGTTTTACAAGATGAATTTGAATTGTTGTACAAAGGGATTTGATTTTCATCAGGGGGAGATACAGCATCGTTTTCGGCGTAAAATACATAAACAGGCAAATCTGCATTGGCTGCTGCCGCTTCGGAAGATGGATCGGTTTCTGCTTCGGCAAAACTGATGACGGTACCAATATCATCAGTAAAGCCTTCTGATGCTAAATGAGCGGCACCGCCTCCCATGCTATGGCCCATGACAGCAGGGTAGGGATCCACATTATTATAAAACAGGCTTCCGGGGTCAAGTGATTCTTCGTAAAAATACCCGGCCAGATACCCAAGGTCATTACCAAAATCACCATGATCTACACCGAAAGTTCCGGTTTCAGTATCCGGCAAAATCATAATATAACCCTGTGGAACAAAATGTTCACACATATATTCGTATTTGCTGTAATTGATGGAAAAACCATGGCCGAATACAATGAAGGGAAAGCTTTCTGTGGTTCCGTCATCAATGACAGAAGGATAGTAAACAGCGGTCTCTATCCACCGTTCCCTGATGGTGTCGTAGTAATCTTCTGTTGTGTTTGAAATGTCAAAAGGCTGAGCTATAGCTGCCAAAAACAATAAGTTTGTTAAGATTAATAAGGCGATTTTTTTCATACGTCTGATTTTAAGTATAAGTGGTTAACAATCATGTTGCAATTTAGAAAAAATGCAAAAGGAACGGGAATAAAATGTGTAAGAATTTATACAGAATGACAAATTAAAACATCGATACTCAGGTTTTAATTTTTTTTGGAAATAAAGCCAAGCCTGAGTTTGATAAATTGAATGATTTCATCGGCGATGTCTTTTTCCATGGCTTTTTCCATGCCCTGGAATCCGGGTGAAGAATTGACTTCGCAGATTTTGAATCCATCGTTGTCAAAAAGCAAATCAACACCTGCAATATCCAGTTTAAGTATGCGGCTTATTTCTAAAACAAGCCACTCAATTTGCGGTGTGACTTCAAAGCGTTTAACTTCACCACCACGTGAAAAATTTGCTCTGAAATCCCCATCGGTGGACTCGCGTTGCATGGCTCCAATGATACGGCCACCTACGGTTAATACACGCAAGTCCTTCCCATGGGAGCTTTTAATGTATTCCTGGATAATAAAGTTGGCTCGGGGGTTGGTGGTTTGAATCAGTCGCATCAGGTTCATGAAATCGTCCTTGTCTTTTGACAGGAAAACACCACTGCCCTGGGTGCCACTCAGGCTTTTTATAACAGCAGGAAATCCCAGTTGTTTTCGTATTTGTTCATGGTCCACCGGCCATTTTGCCAACATGGTTTTTGGTATTGGCAATCCACTTTCCGCTAAAATCTGCAAATGATAAAGTTTGTCTTTTACTGCATCAATGCTTGCAGAATCGTTAAAAGAATACACCCCCAGGCGCTCAAGATGCCGGATGACAGCAAATGCAAAATAGGTGGTGGACGATCCCATCCGCGGAATTAGAAAATCCGGAAGAGGTGTCGGAACATTGTCAACCAACACGCTTTTCCGATCTTCACGGGTGACAACAATTTCAAACTGTTCGGGTTTATACACTATAATCTCTATATTGTATTTAGCAGCGGCTTCTACCAGACGGTTGATTTCATAGGCTTCGGGGCGCAGCAGGTTTCCCGAATCTTTATATATAATCCATCCCAACATTTTTTTCTATCTTTAAAAAGTGATAATTCAGTTTTTCGTTGATAAGCATCAGGCTGTTTTCAGGAATTTCATCCCATGCATCCGGTTGTTCATTCAGAGGCTCGGAAGCAATCAATAAAAAGTTTTCTTCTGACTGCTGCTGTATTTTTAGCTTGTTTTTGCGGTATATCATATTTGTTCCAGTGCTATAATACATGCTTGGCGGGTCTTTTTCGCTGGAATCACTAAAACGGGAAATCAGACTGACCCGGCCGTCTGTAAATGCAAAATTCAGAGAGTTATGTGTTTCACACTGATGAGTCAAATCAAAAATCACAGATAACATGTTGGTAAATGCGTGAGAATAATCCCCGATGTTGTATTGATCACGGGGGTTTTTCCATAAAGCATTTAAAAACAAGGCAAATGCATATTCCGAGTCCGTTGATCCCTGGATTACCTCATACGCTTTACTACTCAGCATATTTGATATATGGCGTTTTATTTCCCTGAAACATCCGATTTTCCCATTGTGCATCCACAACATGTTTTCATGTTTAAAAGGATGGCAATTGGTTTCATCCACAGGAATCCCATGTGACGCAGCCCTGACATGTGCAAAAATCCGGGGAGATTCTATGACCCGGGAAATTTCAATGAGATTCCGGTTACTCCATGCAGGTGTAATCCCTCTGAAAACTGCTGGTTCCGGAGAAATCTCTTTTTGATACCAAGCCACTCCAAAACCATCTGCGTTCACGGAGTAGCTTCTTTCGTGGGACTCAAAGCTCTGCTTCAGAAGCGAATGTCCCGGCCTTATTAACAAGTCATACATCCCTGTTTTTGGCCCCTGATAAATAAAAAGACGACACATTTTTGTAAAATCCACGCAAAGATAATTTATTTTTCATAACAAAATTATCGGGTAAAATATTTTCCGTAAATTTGTGCTCAATTTATCTCAATGGACGTGAAACTTACTGATACTCAACTGAAATATAAGAATCAGTTGCAAAATGAATATGGACGTTATTATCCACTCATCGAATGGGTTGACAAAACAACTGCAACCCGCCTGAATAAGGAAAAAAATGCCTTGCTCAATAAGCTTTCCCCTTTTGTGGAATCCGGTTGTAACCAAACCAAACCGGATGTAAGTGCCTTATCTCCGGGATGTCGTTTATGTGCAGCAGGGCAGTGGTCCTGTCTTTTTATCAACGGAATGTGCAATGCCAACTGTTTTTATTGTCCTTCTCCGCAAGATGATGAGGGCTTGCCTCAATCCAATGGTTTGGATTTTGAAACCCCTGCGGCTTATGTTGCTTATCTGAAGAACTTTGGATTCAGAGGTGTTAGCCTTAGTGGTGGGGAACCTTTGATGAGTTTTGAACGCTCTTTGGCATACCTGCGTGCTGTTAAACAGGAGTTTGGTAATAAAATCCATGTGTGGATGTACACAAACGGCAGCCTCGCTACACTGGAAAAGCTGAAAATTTTGCGGGATGCCGGATTGGATGAAATTCGATACGATATTGGAGCTACCAATTATCACATGAAATACCTTAAACTGGCAATTGGGGTTATACCTGTGGTCACTGTTGAAATTCCTGCGGTTCCGGATGAATTTGAACGCTTGAAAACCATGGTGGCAGAACTGGCAGATATGGGTGTTAATTACCTCAATCTCCATCAGATGCGTATGACAAAACATAATATGCCGGGATTTGTTGAGCGAGGGTTATTAATAACGCATGGAAAACGTGCTACAGTTCCGGAGTCTGAAATAACAGCGCTAAAGGTTATGCTGCATGTGAAACAATGCGGCATTGATTTACCTGTGAATTATTGTTCTTTTGCATATAAAGACAGATATCAACATGCTACTGCACGATACCGTCACGCGAAATACATAAAAGAAGATTACGAGGATATTACTTCCAATGCCTATATCAGAAGCATGGCTCTTAAAGGGGCGCAGCATAATCTTCAGAAAATAATAAGCTGTCTGCGCGAAAACAGGCCGGGGTGGGAGTGGTTTTTTGACGAAAACCTAAAACGTTTGTTTGTGAATAAATCTGCACTTGAATGCCTTGAGGAAACCAGTGATATTTCACTGCTTGTAAGTTATCACAACACACGTATCCGGAAAGAACACAATCTGTCTTTTTCCGGACGCAAGGTGCATCTGGATGAGAAACATTGTGTATATATTGAACGACGGCAAGAAGGGGATGAAACAGAAATTCCCCCGGAAAAAATAGCAAGCTTTAAACGTTTAATTGATAAGGGCCAAAAAAAAGCCGGCCTTAATGAAAAATGTTTATTAGATTGGCATCCGATTGTCTGCCGCGAATTTATAGAAAGGGGTTTGCCAGAATATTATTGACAAAAATGCTGCATTTTGAACAAGGACATATCCATTATATTTTAACCAGGAAAATAGCCGGTAATGGATTTTCTTATGAGCTTAGCGTCGGTGTCGCTCAAAGCGACGCCGACGCTAAAGCCGCTCGATGATATTTTAGCCTATTGCCTGATGCCTGACCATTTACATATTATGATTCTTGTAAATGAAACGGAGATGGTTTTTACCCATATGGTTTTTACTCGGAGTGCGACTCAAAGTCGCGCCCCGAGTAAAAGCCCTACGGGGAAAAACCAGAAAACCAACATCAACAAAGAAATCGGCATTTTACTTGCTTCATATACACGAGCCATAAATAAGCAACAAGGATTGACAGGTTCACTTTTTCGTCAAAAGACAAAAGCCGAATGCGTGACCTGCAACAAAGGCATTACACCATCGTTTCTCAACACCCAATCCTGCACATTGATTAAGACTCCCAATCATGAAAATCTATACACGCAACGGTGTTTTGATTACATCCATCATAATCCTGTTAAAGCCGGATTAGTAAAGAGAGCAATAGATTGGGAGTTTTGTTCTTATCGTGATTATTGTGGAAAAAGCAACGGCGCTTTGGTTAATAAAAGAGCAGCAAAAGAAGCAAGAATCATTTTTGGTGTTTAGTGTCGGTGTTTCTTCAAGCGACATTGCAATGTAGAAATGTTTGATAACATAGTTATGTAGCAGGTAGGCACAGTTAGTACGTTGTAAAATATCCATGTTTGAAAAAATATATAATTTCTTTTGCACATTAAAAAAATAGGCTTTATATTTGCGCCATCAAATACGATAAACGGTGTCGTAGTTCAGTTTGGTTAGAATGCCGGCCTGTCACGCCGGAGGTCGCGAGTTCGAGTCTCGTCGACACCGCAAAAAGCCTCGCAAACATTGCGGGGCTTTTTGATTATTATCCCACACCCTTATTTATTCTTCATGGGAAAGAGGACTAAGTGAGTACACAAATAAACTTGTCAGACAATATATTCTCAAAAAGTCAATATTTAATCATTATAACGATCCGGAAATCAAGGAGATACATTATAAAATCAATCGAAGACCTAGAAGAAACTTAAATTATGAAAACCCTAAAAATATTTTTTATAAATTTGTAAATGAAAAAGCTGCATATGCTGGTTGAATCTACCTACCGTTGGATAAATTCCCGATATAAACTATATTTGAAAAAATTAATTATGATGAATATAGAATCTTGTTTTGATGATTTAGAAGACCTTGAAAAAGAGCTAATGGAGTTTATCTCATTATCTGAACCTGTGTTTGCTGAGGTTTGGAATTTACCGGAAGATGATATTTGGGATGAATTTTAGTTAACACAATTTTGCTAACAATTTCCGTTCCCTCGTTTCCTTCCGGAACCAATAAATGCTAACAAAACAAAAACCGGCCACGCCGGATCCGGGAAGATTAAGTTAGCAAAATGATAGCAGATTAAAATAAATCGGAGTGTGTTCCCATACGCACAAAATTAACCGTAACTAATCAGAGTTAAAATTAAAAAAATCAACTGATATTAACAATTTTTGTTTTGTATTGTGGATAACTTGGGGTTTTTCAAGGTTTTAAACTTTACGAGAGTTGATTATTTGTAGATTTTATAAATCCATTTTAGAATATTCAATTCTAAAGCACTTATTTTTCAAAAATCAAGTGATATCAACAAAATCCGAGGTTTCGTATTGATAACTATTGCTTAAAAAATTTGGTTATAACCATTTTTGCCAACTACTTTTGACAAAAGCAAAAATTTTGGATCAAAATTTACTCATACAAGAATTAATTAAGCAAAATAGTAGTCTCCAAAAAGAGGTTGCAATACTAAGAAAAGAGAATACTGAACTCAAAAAACTTCTTGCTAAATACGTAACACGCAAAAACAGCAATAACAGTTCAATTCCTCCTTCAAAAGACGAAAACCGACCGAGGCGAAAGAGCTTGCGCGAAAAGACAGGACGAAAACCAGGGGGACAAAAAGGAAGAAAAGGCAACACGTTAAAGATGGTAAAGTCCCCTGATCAAACAGAGAAACATATTCCTGGTTATTGTAATGTTTGTGGAAAAAAGCTCAATAATATAACACCCGAATATGCAGGAAAACGTCAAGTGTTTGATATCCCTGAAATAAAAATAAAAGTTATCGAACATCAGGTGTTTAAAAAACGCTGTAGTTGCGGTCATGAAACAATATGTGAATATCCTGATGGAGTAAAAGCACCTGTAAGTTACGGCAATAATATTGAAAGCCTCATAGCTTATCTTCATGCCAGACAATACTTGCCATTTAAAAGGATGCAGGAATTTTTTAATGATGTTTTTCATCTTCCCATAAGTGAAGGCGGGATTCATCATTTACTTGATAGAATTGTCAAAAAAGCACAGCCCGCTTATGAAATGATAAAACAAAAAATTTCATCAAATATCAATTATGCCATAGGCAGTGATGAAACAGGGGTTAAAGTATCCGGCAATAAACACTGGGCTTGGACATGGCAAAACGATAAAGCAACTTTTATTACAATTACGGATAACAGAGCACAGAGAAGTATAGACAATACTTTCAGAAATGGGTTTAAAAATGCTGTGATGGTTCACGATTGCTGGAAAAGCCATTTTAATACAAATGCATTGTCACATCAAATATGTATTGTTCACTTATTACGGGATTTGAATTATCTGACCGAAAGGTACAACCATAAATGGAGCAGTGTATGCAAAAATTTGTTCAAAGCAGCATTGGATTTAAAGAAAAATATGAAAGATGATGATTATGTTTTAGATAATCCCAAAAGAACTTACATTGAAAAGCGGATGGATGTACTTCTGAATTATAACATTCCCGATAATCATAAAGAATTAATCACCTTCAAAAAAAGACTGATAAAATATCGAAATTACGTGTTTACATTTTTATATCATCCAAAAGTTCCACCTGACAATAATGCCTCTGAAAGGGCAATTAGAAATATAAAAGTAAAACAAAAGATATCAGGCCAGTTTAAATCTCCCGATGGTGCTTATGCATTCTCTGTACTCAGGTCAATTACTGATACCTGTATTAAAAATGGACAAAAAATATTACCTTCTTTAAATATTATTGCTAATTTGCAGGCTGATTAGTTAC
>CAZGPW010000001.1:0-21301 GCA_964527535.1 uncultured Bacteroidales bacterium | reverse complement strand
ACCCATTGATTATCTGGGATTTAATATGTTTTACAACATTGGCTTAATATGCTGATTGTCAACCTGATAGCATCTCCGAAACTTCAGTTATAATAACATAAAATACCACAAAAAATTAATTAATTTTTTTGCTATATTATTTTTATTTGTATTTTTGTAATGTTCAGAGTATAAATTGACATTTACTTTTTTACGATGATTATGAACAGATTTTTAGAGAAACTATTTTAAAAAAATTTGATTTGAATATGAAATCTTTAATGTTTTTGAGCGCAACATTAATAATGTTGTTATTTGTGAACTCTTGTAAAGATGACGAACCTGTTAAAACAATTCCAGAAATTACTACAGAAAATATTTCTGATATTACTGAATCGTCTGCAACTTGTAATGCAAATATAAGTGATAATGGCGGTACTACAGTTTCAATTCGTGGATTTGTTTGGGATACTAATACTGATCCAGGTTTAGAAGAAAATTTGGATTTTTCTGAAAACAGTTCGGGAACGGGATTTTTTTCCAATGATTTAGAAAATCTAAATTATAATACAACGTATTATGTTAAAGCTTATGCAACCAATGAGATTGGAACAGCTTATGGCGAAGAACTTGAATTTACGACCAGCGATCTGACATGGAATGGTATTTCTTGCACAGACTGTGAAACTGTAACTGATATTGATGGAAATGAATACAGGACAGTATCAATTGGGGATCAATGTTGGTTAGTTGAAAATTTAAAAACAACAAAGCTTAATGATGGTACTGATTTGACAAATATAACTGCAAATGGGGAATGGACAAACACCTCAATTGCAGCATATTCTTGGTATGATAATGATATTTCTAATAAAGATAGCCATGGTGCAATATACAATTATCATGCAGTAGCTACCGATAAACTTTGTCCAACAGGTTGGCATGTTGCTACAGATGATGAATGGAAAGTGCTTGAGGGAACTGTTGACACACAATATGACACACAGGATAACGTATGGGATGATCAATCATGGAGAGGTTATGATGCTGGAGATAAGTTAAAGAAACGAATTGATTGGCATAACAATGGTGGAGGATCAGACGATTATGGATTTGAAGCTATACCAAATGGTTTTAGAAATGCTATAACCGGCGAATTTGAAAGAGAGTCAGAATGGGGAACTGTTTGGACACATAAAAACACAAATCAAACAGAACATTTCCGTCGTGAGTTTAGCGATCATGATGATAATGTAGCCAGGTATAATAGTAACCCATTAAGTGGATACGCAGTAAGGTGTGTAAAAGACTATTAATATGCAGAAGAAATTATTCTTTGTTTTATTAATAACCATAAGCAGTTTTAGCTTTGCTCAAGACTGGACGTTTCAGTACTTACCATACTATCGGCAGATACATGAAATTCATCTACTTACAAAGAATCATATTTCCGCTATAGGTGGTTGGCCATCTAATGATTCCATTACAGACATGTATTTTTCTGATGATGGTGGTGAAACATGGCAGTTTCAAGACATATTTCCCGGGAAGATGATAAAATCCGGATTGTATTATGACAGTGGTAACGCAATCTGTGGAGGTTTGAATGAGGTCTGTTATAAAACGGTAGATTCTGGAAGAAACTGGGTGCAAAGTTCTTTTGATGTTGATCTAAATCACCGAAATATTAATAAATTTTCTAAAGGCCAATGGGGTAGTGCTTATGCATGTGGAGGTTTAGAATTATTGGATGGTTTTGTGATGAAAACTGAAAATTCAGGTGAAAATTGGTCTATTATAAGCGAATTTCCAGAATCTGAACTGAACAGTATATATGCAATTAATAATAATAAAATAATAGTTTGTGGACCAGATAATTTCTTAATGAAAACCTCCAATTCCGGAGAAGACTGGACAAATTGTGATATTGTTAACTTTGAAGAAGTCTGCGAATTGAATGCAATAGAGTTTTTTGGTTCAAATATTGGATATTGTGTCGGTGGACGGCAAGGTGAAGATTCATTGCAGGTGGTTTTAAAAACAATTGATGGTGGAGCAACCTGGAGTCCATGCCTGAATATAATAAACCCTTCTTTAAATGATGTTGATATCATTAACGATAGCGTTGCATACGCTGTGGGAGATTATGGCATAATTTTAAAAACTATAGACCATGGCGAAAATTGGCAAGATGTCGTAATTGCTGACAATCCATTCTATCACTTGTATGCTATTGATTTTATAAATGAGCATTATGGCATAATTGCTGGTAATTATGGAATTGTATTTCAATATGATGACGGTGAAACAATTACCCCACAAGCTATTACATTAGAAGCAATGAACGTCACACCTCATTCGGCAGTTCTAAAAGCTAACATTAACCCGGGGATTATAGAATCTGAAGTTAATTTCCAATATGGAATGGATGAAAGCATGGGCCAAAATCATAGTATGGGTACATATTCGGGTGGCAGCCTTGAAAATGTATCTTATCACATCAGTGGACTGCAGGAAAATACCCACTATTATTACCGTGTATGTCTCCTGAATGATTATGGCGCTTATTATGGTGACACAAAATTGTTTTATACCGGCAACCCTATACCCAATTGGGATTTTGAATTGTGGACAGAAGATTCCTGTAGTTTACCCGATAACTGGTTTATGACCCAAGGGATTTTTAACATGGCTATATATGGGGAAGATACTGCTGTACAAATATGTAATCATGGAAGTGATTTTGACAATGATATGGCCGTTATCATGAACGCATACATTGATGGAGGAAATTTAGAATCATTTCATATTCCCGTTGACTATATTTCAGGGGGAACTCCCTTTACCGACAGGCCTGATAGTTTGTATGTGAAAATGAAATATGACATTGAACCACAGGACTCGGCCTTAATATTTCTGGGATTGCTTGATGGCGACCAATATGTTTCTGAAAACTTCTTTTTTATTGAAGGGACGGAAACAGAATTTGTTCACAATGCTTATAAATTGGAATATTTGAATGCCAATATACCTGACCGTGTGGTAGTGGCCATTGTAAATACAAACCCATTTGATACAACGGTTTTTGATAACATGTTGGAAATCAGCGATATTTATTTTTCCGGGAACACCGCAGATATTCCCAATCACGATTTTTCCGCATGGACAGATTACAATTACTTCTTCCCGGATGCCTGGTTTTTTGAACACAATTATTCAGATAGTCTGCCAATCCAGGACGTACCTTTCGAACGAACAGAAGATGCAGCGCATCATGATTATGCTATAAAGTTACAAAATATGCTTTTGCCTGATGATACAGTTGTTGCTCGCATTTCACTGAAAGATTGGGATCAGGGATTTCCCATTGACAAAAGGTTTTCAAGTTTCTCAGGGCAATATAAATATTTGCCTGAAGCACAAGATACAGCACGTTTCTTTGTCGTCATGTATCATAATGACGAACAATGCGGCTGGGGACATTTTGAAAATCATGAATCCATAGCAAACTGGACAGAATTTACAACAGAAATACATTACGACAGTGTAAATGTAATTCCCGATTCAATGAACATTACAATTGAAACTTCACAATGGCCACCTACAGGTGAATCTATTTTGTATGTGGATAAATTGAGCATGGACGGGGATTATATTCCCGTAAATCAATTACATAATAAACGATTTAACATATTTCCCAACCCGGCACATGAAACACTGTATTTTTCTGAACCTGTAAAAAACATTGAAATTTATAATGCGCTAGGTAAGAAAGTGTTATGCAAAAAAGGTCAGCATAATTCAATAAATATTTCCATTCTGAAACCGGGAATGTATTTTTTTCGGGCTGATATTGATATTTTTTGTAAATTTGTTAAAAAGTAGTCATGGTAAAGCTAATATATACATTAATAAGCCTTTGCGTTTTTTCTTTACTTGCGTCCGGCCAGAATAATAATGTTGATTATCAGGTAACCGACGATGGTGGAGAGGTCGCTAGAGAAGGAAGAAGATATCAGTTTTCAATTCACGATACCGTTTATGATTATTTGAAGCAACTCTATTTTGGCATTAATCCCCAAAACGAGAAACTTGCTTGTGTAAATGGAAAATCTTTACCTCCTTTCGAATGTGAAGATTTTTTTACTAACAATTACAATTTGGCAGGCAATACAGCTTATTTAAATACTACAACAACAATATCTTGTAAAAAAGGTTCTGATTTTGAAGACAAACAAGTAGATATCCGATTGAAGGTAATTGCAACAGATTTTTCAGGTAAACAATTAGCCTTTGTGAAAAAAGATAATCTAATCGTATTACCGATTAAGAATAATTTTTATTTATATGTTATTATGGAAATGTTATATAATAAGCAAGGAGGAAATCAAGCAGAATGGGAGCCTGTTTTAGATGCTTTTGATGCCTTACCAACAAATCCGGCATATTTAATCTTTACCAGTTTTAACATTTCAGAATTACAATTTTATAGTTTCTAACATTAATCATGGTTTATGTTAATAATTTTAAAAAAAATATCCTTATTTAAAATCATTCAAAGGTTGTTTTTGATTGTATTATTTTTTATGATCTATTCACATACCCTTATTAGCCAAAATGTGATAGTTTGGTCAGACCATTTTACGACAAATAAAGAATGGAAAATGCATAATGGATGGTCAATAAAAAACCATACAAACTCAAACGCTTTTTTTACACTAAATGATACATCAAATGTTAATGGTAATTTTATGCTCACATTTGATGATGAAGGTATTATCCAACCTATAGCTAAAAGCATTTATTTATTTGCAAGTTCACCAGCCATTAATCTGTCTTCTTATTCAAACGCAACGCTAGTTATTAAAAGTCGATTGGGAACAATGAATTTAAATGAAAACATGGTAAAAATAGAGGTCTATGATGGTTCATCATGGATAAGAATAGATAATAATGCAACAGAAAACCATGATTACACCTGGACTGAATCACAATTTAACATATCGCCTTATATAAATCACGATTTTAAAATACGTTTTGGGATAAACACAACAGTTGCTTCCGTTACACAGCATTGTGTATGGAATATCGATTATGTGAAGATTAAAACAAATCAAAGTCTTTTTAATGATGATAATGTAGCAGAAATATCAAATATCACGGGAAATTCAAACAGCGCTGACACATCCTTACAGGATCATAATACAATAGCAGGCAACTTATTTGCCTCAGAATTATCTACCATTTATTCTAATTTCAGAGGATGTTCAGATGATCTGGATGTTTTGGCAGGAACCTCTGCATTATCAGAGTCATCAACATTACCTTCAGGGGTTAGTGTATCAACATCTCCTGATCCTTATGAATCAGCCCTTGGCAATGCTTCAGGATTAACTTTAGAATATACAAGTTCAAATTGGCCATCTTGTATTAATTGGGGCTTACCAACATCCGTAGATGTTTACAATTTGGATGTTAATTCACCAACTTGTAGCTGGGAAACGCTAACATATAATTCAGGTAGTAGTGATTTGGCTAATGGAATAATTTATTTTACAGGTAGTGACAGGTATTATTGTATGAGTTCAACCTGGTCTTATGTTTACAAATACGTTGATGTTAGAATGCGGGTTGTTGTAACTGAAGCAAATGGGACCACTCCTTTACCAATAAGTAATCCTGGTAACTATTTAATGTTACACGCAAAAGAAAATTTTATTGTGAAAGCATTTATCGAGGTTAATACCGCAGATTTATCAAATTGTGCATGGGGAACGCCTGCCAATGCTAACAACTACTACAATCAAGGGTGGAAAGGAGTTGTTGATGTTTATGATGCATTACACACAGATCCTAGCTATCAGATATGCACACAATTTCAACCTAAATGGTACACTTTAGATGCTTCTCCAACAGCATCGTCAAATACCCCGGTTTGTGAAACTACAACCTTAAACTTAAATGGTAATAATGATATAGGTTCCGGATGTTACTTTAACTGGACAGGGCCTAATGGATTTTCAAGCACACAAGAGGATCCTTCCATACCCGGAGTTTCAACAGCGGCTGCGGGGACATATAATTTGGTAATATCAGATGGATCAGCCTGCTTTGGAAAAACCAGTACAACGGTTACAATTCACACCATATCAACAGAACCAACGGATATTAACGCTGTAGTTAATCCATAGAAAAATGTTATGCTAAAATATAATAATAAACAAACAGTAAATAAGGAAATGAAAGTAATTTTAAATGCTGGTTTTAACTAAGGCTATATACCAATAATTGGCAAGGAAGACAGGCCAAAATACCATGATAAAAAAAATTGTACATAGCTTATGTATTATTGTTTGTGTAGTGCACATACAGATGATAAGTTCATCTGTATATGCCAATATTTCTCAACCAGGAAAAGACCTTAGTCAACAAGCGCGTGACGATTCAAATAATAATATTGATGAGGATTACATTTATGATTGGGCTGAACAAACAACCCAGGATCCTGAAATTGAAATGATCAGATCACTCTCAGATTGTGCAACAACCGCATCAATAACCAGCTTATGTGAAGGGGGTAGTTTTACGGTTACGCATGGAACATCATCCTGTTGCGACGGAAACGCTCATTTACGCTATTATAATGCCTATACAGGGGTATGGACGGATGGATCGGTTGGTGTAGATCAATACACTTCAAGCGTGTCAAATGCATCCCCCGGGTCTTATACCTTTCAAACACGGATATACGGCGTAAATGAATCTCAATACTGTTCTTCCAGTGAAACCGTAAACGTTTACCCGGATCCTTCAGTAACCATCAGTGCTGATAATACGGATGTATGTGTGGGTGGCAGCATCACACTTACTGCACACCCCAATGGTGGTATCGGCAGTTATTCATATCAATGGCAGGAAAACGGCAGTAATATATCCGGAGCAACTGGCAGTACTTACAGTGTACCTACAGGCTCTACCCACAGTGATGGTTACTCATGTTATGTCACCACGGGAGGGGTTGATTGCGGTACTGGCTATTCCAACTCAATCACCATCCAGGTACATTCCGATCCCTCTATTACTAACCCAACAGGAGCGACCATTTGTCCAGGGGAATCACATACAATGAGCGTAAGTGCCAGTGGTGGCATAGGCAGTCATTCTTATCAATGGCAATATTACAATGGCTCTTCATGGGTTAATATTTCAGGAGCAACAGGTACTTCTTACACGGCTTCACCAGGTTCCACAACCCAGTACAGGTGTTTTGTTACTACGGCTGGCTCTGGTTGCGGGAATGATTACAGTAGCTCTGCCACCGTTACTGTACAATCAGAATCCAATAATCCTTCATCTGCAAGTGCCAATCCGGAACAAATTGATGTCGGTGACCCCAGTACCCTTACCGTTTCAGGCGGTTCATTGGGAGCTGGCGCTCAATGGGTATGGTACACCGGAGGCTGTGGCGGAACCCAGGTAGGTGTAGGTTCTTCTATCGATGTATATCCCACAGCAACCACTACCTATTATGTCAGAGCTGAAGGAACCTGTAATCAAACTCCCTGCGTTAGTGTAACTGTATATGTCACAGGAGCAGTTACCATATGTGAAGGTGACCAGATTGAGTTTTCCAGGGTAGGTGGTAGCTTAGGCTATGACGCTGACTGGGAATGGTACAGGGAGTCCTGTGGTGGGACACACATTGGCTCTGGTCAAACAATAAATGTTACACCTGCATTTACTACAACATATCATGTAAGAGCAGAAGGAGAATGTAACAATACATCGTGTGCAAATATGTCAGTTATTGTGAATTCCGAGTCCACCCCACCATCTGCCATATCAGGAACAGACCAAGATATTTGTGAAGGGGGATCATCTACATTATCTGTAGAAGTTCCGGCAACTATTACAGGCGGAGTATTGGATTATACAACCTGGACATTAGGTTCCGGCAGCGCACCCGGTTTTAATCAAAACGGAACAACAGCAGAAAATGAACGAATTTCATCTACAGACCCATGGGGAAATACAACAGTTGTCTGGGAAGCGCAACCAGACGCAACAAGCAATGCGGACGGTGGTTGGAATACGAGTAATTTTTCCGTAGATAATACCAAAACCTATCGATATTCAGTTTGGGTGTGGAGAAATGCAAATGGCAACGGGAATTTTTATTTGGGATGCCATGGATATGGAAGCACAAATGGTGTAATAAAGTTATCTGATGGTTCAAATCAAACCAATCCCTATTTCATATCAAGCAGCAATGTTCCACAAGCCGGACGATGGGAACTCGTTGTAGGACACGTTTACCCCGCTGGGTACGGAGGAACAACCAACCACCCTGAATCCGGAAGATATACAGTTGACGATGGACGGGTTGGGAACATTGCAAACGATTATAAATGGCGTCCGGAAACAACCAGCGGAAACTTTCGTACCTATTTGTATTATTGTACAAATACATCGGTGCGTCAACGATTTGTTTACCCGAGGGTGGATGTTGTGGACGGCACCGAACCATCAATAGCCCAATTATTAGAAGGATTAGACCCGAATAGGGGGTTAGGCACCAACGCATCCTGGAACTGGTATTCAGGTTCTTGTGGCGGCACTTTTGAAGGCACAGGCACTTCAATTAATGTTACCCCAAGTTCTACTACTACTTACTATGTCAGAGCAGAAGGAATATGCAACACTACATCATGTGTAAATTATACCGTGAATGTTGCACCCGATCCTGATATAAGCATAAGCGCAAATCCAACAACAATATGTGAAGGGGGGGATGTGTCATTTACACAATCCGCCAGTGGTGGGTCGGGCACCATTGTTGACCAATGGCAACATTCGACAGATGGCAACACATGGACCGACTGGACACAATCCTCAAACCCGACTTACACCAACCTGACACAATCCCTGTATTTTCGTTGTGTTAGAAGTGCCACTGATGATGGTTGCAATGATGGAATATCAAATGTAATCTTTATTGATGTAGAAACCGATCCTTCTATACTTACGCAACCCGATGACCCCACTCCTATATGTGCAGGAGGCACAACAGATAACATGTCAGTTGTGGTTTCCGGAGGTACCGGCAGTTTTTCTTATCAATGGCAGTACTTTAATGGCTCTTCATGGCAAAATGTTTCCAATGGTACACCCTCGGGAGCATCATATTCAGGAAGTACCGGCAATAGCTTTTCTGTTTCCGGAATATCCACACAAGGGTCTTACGATTACAGATGTATTATTTCACAAGCCGGCAGTGGTTGTGATGATCTCACTACAAATACCGTTACGGTTGTAGTTCATCCCGATCCCGATGTCAGCATATCCGGTGCAACCACCATTTGTTCCGGAGGATCAGCTAGTTTATCATCTACCGCAAATAATGGAACAGGATCAGAGACATACCAATGGCAGGATTCACCCGATGGCTCATCATGGAGTGATATCAGCGGAGCCACTGATGATACCTACCAGGCAAACAATTTAACAAGCACTACCTACTTCAGGGTACAATACGGGACCGGTGGTTCAGGATGTAATACAGCAACCAGCAATGTGGTAATTGTAACCGTCGTAAATGATCCTGCTGCACCTACCGCTACAAAATCTCCAAACGTTTCAGATGTTTGTGCAGGCACTACATTAAGCTTAACCGGAGTGACCGACAATGGAGGGGGAACCGGCTCCTGTGATATTGAGTATTGTTATTCTACCGACGGAGGAAGTTCTTTTTCATCATGGAGTACATCAGTACCCTCTTTTAGTGGGGTTGCAGGCGCCACTAATATCATTAGAATCCGAAAGAATTGCAGTGGAGTTGGCTGCGATATAAGTTCAGAAGAAGGGTACTCCTGGAATGTTGTAAGTGATCCAACTATAAGTATTACCACCGGAGGGAATCAAAGCATTTGTTATGGTGACGATGCCACCGGATTAACGGCTTCAATCAGTGATGGAGTAGCGTGTACATATCAATGGCAATCCAGTTCCGATAACGTCAACTGGTCAAACATCAGCGGCGCTACAAATTCAAATTATACACCAACCGGCATTACTGAAACCACATTCTTCCGTTGTGTAACTGAAAACTGTCAATCCGGATGTGGACAGGATCAAACAGGATCCATTCTCATCGAAATGTATAACGATGCTATTGCAGAAGGAACATGGGTAGGTGATACAAACACCGACTGGTTTGAATGCACAAACTGGGGGAATGGGCGTGTGCCTACCAGCACCATGGATGTTACTATCCCGGCAGGATGTACGTATTACCCTGATGTGAATACCCCGGGAGCAGTTTGTAATCGCCTTACGGTTCAAAATGGAGGTAATTTAACTGTATCTTCCGGAGACCTGACTGTAAATGATGGTTTTTATAAAGAAAATGGCGGAACTGCTAATTTTCCGGGGGGAACCACAAACGTGCATGAAAATTATCTCAATTACGGAACCTCAGGAGAAACCCGTGTGAATGGCGGAAATTTAAACGTTGGAACGGCTGCATCTGACAAAGAATTTATTAATTATGATGGTCAGTTGTATGTTACTTCCGGTTCCATGGATTGTGGCAGGTACTTGTATAATTATAATGGATATACCAATAATTATGTGAACGTATCCGGAGGGTCTGTTACTGCAGATAAAATACCAAACTATGAAGGCAATATTTACCACTCGGGTGGAGCAATCATTTCCTATGGCTATTATCGCGAAAACGATAGTGGTGGTGGGAATTACTACGGCAGCGGTTCAGCAAATTTTAATTTCAATGGCAACTCTTATATCCGGCTGATGTGCTCTGGATCATATTTTAATGATGTGAACATAAATGGTGATTATTATGTGACTACCGATTCAAATTTTGATTTTGATATATATGGTGACCTGGATATTAGTGCCGGTAATTCATTGGACATGAACGATAACAACATGCTAATCGCCGGTGATTACAACAACATTGGCAGCTTTACAGCGGGAACATCGCTGGTTAACTTTAATGGTAATCTCCAGCAGGATGTCAAAACAAACGGCGACAGCTTCTACGATGTTGCGTTTAACAATACCAACGGAGGCGATGCTGATGTGGTACTGACCACCAACGATATGACAGTTACCCATTCTGCTGCTTTCACAGATGGTATTGTCAACACCGGCACAAATACCTTTGTTTTCGGAGCATCCGCAACAACCAATATCGGAACGGTAACCAGTTTTGTTGATGGCCCTGTAGAAAAAACCAGCGCTGCGGCAACATTCACCTTCCCAACAGGAAATGTCAATAGCAGGGATATCGGTGCCGGTATGCAAACCTATAGAATATGGGCGCCCTTTACAGCTATCCCGGCAGCCAGCACCAACATAAACGTACGGTATTTCTTCTCTAACGACAACCTGCATCCATGGTGGTATCACGACTGGACGCATGAATATCCGCTTACCCATACAACCGACCGTGAATACTGGCTGGTGAATTCTTCACAGGACCTGGATGTTTCCTTGTACTGGAGAGACAATGATCCATGTTCAATCCACGATTTTTGCAATGGCGGATCACAACTTGAATACCTTACTACAGCTTACTGGGATAACATCTGGAAAGATGCAGGAGGCGATGCATCAGGCGAAAATACAATCAACGGGGATATATCATCCTTTATTTCCGTACCGTTTTCTGCAAAAGGTGAGCGGCAAATCACCTTTGGAGGAACAAATAAAGACATTCCCCTGCCTGTTGAGCTGTTAAATTTTAAAGCCGTTTGTGATGCTGAAAAACAAGCCATTGATTTGACATGGTCAACCGCGAGCGAAACCAACAACGATTATTTCACCTTGTATCGCAGCAAAACCGGCCTGGATTTTGAAGAAATAGCCAGCGTTGACGGATATGGTAATATTTCACATGAACAAACTTATACTTATACAGACAATGATGCGCCTTCGGGGGATGTGTATTATAAATTATCACAAACAGACCTTGATGGAACCAGAGAAGATTTGAATATTATATCTGTCAATTGTTTTGATGAAGATCAACAGTATGACTTGAAGATTTATCCGAATCCTGTCACTGAAGAGCTTAACATCGTTTTTGGCAACTGGCCTGCTGAAGTATCGTCAATTACAATCCATGACATGAGTGGAAGGGTTATTTTACAGAAAAAACTGGATAATATCATCATTGGTACCCACATCAAACTTCGGATGGACGATATAGCGCCGGGCATGTATATGCTTTGGCTGCAATCTGATACCATGAATAAAAACATCAAAATTGAAAAACACTAAGAATAGTAGGTTTCAAAGGTTTTTTCATGGCATATAAATAATAAAAAGGTTCTGCCACCCAACAGAACCTTTTATTAACCTAAAACCAATTAAACTATGAAAAACTACTTACTTTACTACTTTTTCATCTTCATCTGAATGCAAGTTTAGCTCTTTTTTATGGCTTTACCAAATAATTGTGTTATAATTTTCTTATTACCTTTAACCCATTGGTTACATCCTCTTTTCTAAAGATTAATTATTGCATGTGTATTAAAATTGGTTCTGCTGCATTTTTTATGGGTTGTGATTAACCGGCTGCTTACCTAATCATATTGTGAAATACCGGTAAGTTTCAATTCTGAAGTCGGAAGACAGAAGACCGGAGACCGGAGTCGGCAGAAATATTCACAACTCCTGACTTCCGACTCCCGACTTCATTACACCTAACTTTTTAGCTTTATATATTCCTGGTTTTCCACTAAGTTTGCAGTAGAACCAATCATACAATACCTCCATGACAAAAGTATTAATACACCTGCCTGTCCTGCAAGCGGGGATGACCGTTGAAAATAAAAAAGAAACCAATGAAACAAACAGCATTTAATTTTAAACAATTCAGTGTAAAGCACGATAAATCCGGCATGCAAGTGGGTACCGATGGTGTGCTGCTGGGCAGCGTAGCCGGATTCCCTGACATTGGCAGGGTGCTGGATGTTGGGTGTGGTTCAGGCTTAATATCACTGATGCTGGCTCAGCGCTATCCCAATCTCAGCATTGATGCCATTGATGTTGATAAGCATTCAGCAGAACAAGCCCGGGAGAACATTACAGCCAGCCCGTGGCACAATCGTATCCATGCTTTCCATTCACGCCTGCAGGATTATAACAATGGAAGCTACCACGGCATCATCAGCAATCCGCCGTTTTACCGGAACTCACTGAGCCCCGGGAATGCATCCCGTAAGCACAGCAAACACGCCGAATCGCTGCCGGCCGCTTCGATTTTTCAATTTGCCGGCAAATACCTCCGCCCTGACGGGCTGTTATGGCTCATTTATCCTTACGCTGAAAAAGAATATTTGCGCGATCAGGCTGCTGCACACAATTTTCATGTCGCCTCACAACATTTCATCAAGCCCACTATACACAAACCCGCTCACCGTGTCATAGTGGCTTTTGGCAGAACCAACACCACTCCGGACACGCATGTATTTGCGCTGGAATTATCCCGGCGTCATCATTTTTCATGGCAATACAAAAGCTTGTGCAGGGATTTTTTGCTGAGGGTGTAAAACATGAAAATTTATGGCCTTTTATTCTAAACTAATACTCTGAAAATTATAAATCTTCAACAAATTCACTTGGGATTTCAACATCCGGATATTTTTCTTTTGCCTTTTTGATAAGTTCCTTACAGCTTGAACTAAAGAGAAAAATATTCAGCTCTGGTTCAATGTGAGGATTGTCAATTTTTTGAAGTTCAATAGTGCTTCTGACTAATTGTCCGTTTCCAAGGTTGCGTTCTCTGCGTGAAAATATATATTCTGGTATTGATATTGGGGATAAGGAATAATCTGTTTTATAATAGCTTTTATGAAGGCTATTATTCTGAATTGTGGCGGCAAATTCCCTCGTTTTGATTTTGTTATTGACAAAACTAATATAATTACATTCAGTTTTAATATTATCGCGTTTTGAAAACAATATAAAGCTTATTGAATCTTCAGAATAAAAAACAGGCCTTTCAATTTTATTATTCCTGCTTAACCTTCTGATGTTTCTATGATACAATACATCTAATACAAATTCTACTAATATTCTATTCCAGTCTTTTTTATAAATATCCTGTTCTATTGTGGTGTAATAATTACTTATTTCTACAATAAAAATAAGGTCCCCGTTTTTTGAATAGCCTTTATTTTCAACCCGTAAAATACCGGTAAATATTTCCGTTTGGTTCAATTCTGGAATTGTATTCACTTCTTTGAATTTGTAATAAATGTTAGTGTCAAGCTTGTAAGCTGTTTGTTGGGATTCTTTTAGCAATTTAAGTAAATGCTTCTTTGCATTGTATTTTCCCTTAATTTCCACTTCTTCTAACAGCTTGTAATTTATGTCCAGTGTAAACACACATGAATCACAATTTCCGATATCTAATGTTCGGCCTTCGTATCCGGGATATTTACAAAATATGTCAGTAATGGAATCATCAATCCTGCACATCCCCATATCATCAGATACAGTTAGGAAATTACCATTTGAGAAAACCATCACGCCGCAAATGGGCTTGTTGTAAACACTGTCAATAAACTGTAGGCTTTTTGAAGGCTGTCCAATGGTTGTTATTGATAGTATGAGGCTTATTATGGTTGTGATGACTAATTTCATGTTTCACTTTATTAGTTTTCCTATAAATTTATCCTCATTATCGGCTGTAAGTACGGCTTTGGTGGTGATGCCTGTATCAGAAAGCCCATAAAATCGCATGTTGAAAAAATCAATATTGGCATTTTCCCAGGATTCATCAGAAATAAACACAATATTTTCAAGCTTAAGCTCATCAACAAATTTGTGTGAGGTGATGAAACTGATGTTCCTGATCTGCTCATGGTGTGGATATAAACTGTCTAAACGATACAGCATGTTAATGGTGCATCCTTTGCATTGGGGGCCGCAAATAAACATATACAGGTTGCTTGAATCACTGTAATAGGTTTTTTCCTGCAAAAAATGCATGAGAACGTCGTATTCCCCTACTTTCTCTTTGCTATTGTTTGGGCTGTTTTTACAGGCTGACACCAGCATAATAACAGCAATCAGTGTAACAATCAGCGTGATGTTTGAATTTCGTATTGATGTAAACATAGGGTATCGGTTCGTTTTCCGCGTTTATGTTCTCCAAACAGCAAAGCTTTTTCCGTGGTGATAAACCAGTCTGCAGCAACCATCGTATCAAGCATGAATTCATCCAGAAGATTTAGGTTGTCATCAAAAACCATCAACGAATGGCGTGCCCTGGGAATATTGGCTTTGTGCAATCCATCGGCGCTGGGTATTTCTTCGCTACGGTGTTTCACACTACGGTAATACAAATTTCGTTTTGCATCAAAAGCCACATTGAGATAGCGGGGTTCTGTTTTGCCGTAATTATTTATAAAAGCAAAATTATTCTTTGCTGAATCAGGTATAGGCCTGATAGAATCAATATACCGGCTTGAATGTTCCGTAGATGAATAATGTCCTGTTTTGTAATTGTGTTGATACAGTGTCCCGGTTTCAGGGTAGGAAAATACCACCATGGAATCATTGACGCAAAAATAATGGTATGGATTTCTGTATTTTAAACTACTGAGAAATTCATTTTCTGAATACCGGCCATACATGGACAGACCGTCATTCACTGTGTTAACAATCAACCCGGAGGGCTCATAAAATTGCTTTTTTATGCTATCGTATCTTGCTTTTGCCGTTACCGGAATAAACAAGCGCTGGTTTTTGTATTGCATCTCATGACCAAGATAGGAAATGTAAACATAAGGAAGCGATGTTGTTGGCTTTTCCCGGTATAAATGAAAGCTGTCGGTAATCCGGTCATGCACATCAAATTGATAAACTTTGTGTTCAGGCCGGGAAATGGCAAAGATGGTATCATGATTGACAACACACCATTGATTATGGGGGTCCAACAGGGGTTTTCTCAGCACCTTCTTTAGCGGAAAAGCCTCTTTCCCGCCATTCATATCATAGAACACAAGGCTGGAATCCTGTGTGTTGACATAATGTAAAACGGGCTTCCCTTTGATGGTCGAAACATTAAAACTGCGCAGATGGCCTGAGTTTTCACTCAAGCCATCCACGACAAGATTAATTTCCTGCTTGTGAGATAATTCAACATCGCTTTGATTGCAACTGATAATCAAGCATAAAATAAAAAGCAATAAGCTTAATTTACTCATTAATCTATAATTAATTGCAATGTGAATAAAATGTTATCACTTTCACTAGTGTCTGTACCTGGGCGTGAAAAGTAAAAATATGATATTTCTGACCCTTGAGGCTTTAGTTTAGAATATCGTGTCATTTGGAACAAAGTAAGCAGTTGCCAACTGCCTATTGCCAACTTTTCTTTTAACATTGAATAAATTTGCATTTTACAATGATAAATTAAACTATAGCCTAAATCTACTTTAGCAGTATTATGCCAATGTAATCTCTTTGGCCAGGTACACATCCTGCACGGCATGCAGCAGATCGACACCTTCTTTGAGTGGTTTCTGGAAGGCTTTCCGTCCGGTGATCATGCCCATACCGCCGGCACGTTTGTTTATGACAGCGGTCATCACAGCTTCCTGCAAGTCGGAATCGCCTTTGGATGCACCACCTGAATTGATTAGCCCGGCACGTCCCATGTACCCGTTGGCTACCTGGTAACGTGTCAGGTCAATGGGATGATCGGTATTGAGCTCGGTGTACATCTTTTCATGGAATTTGCTGTATTTAAGCTTTTTAAAACCTCCATCGAGCGTTGGTTGTTTTTGTTTGATGATATCCGCCTGAATGGTAGCGCCCAGGTGATTTGCCTGTCCGGTCATATCCGATGAGGTGTGGTAATCTTTGCCATCCACTTTGAAATCATTGTTTCTCAAATAGCACCACAATATGGTCACCATTCCGAGTTCATGTGCCCTTTCAAAAGCACTGGCAATTTCTGTTATCTGCCGGTTGGATTCTTCAGAACCAAAATAAATGGTAGCACCAACACCGGCAGCACCCATTTCCCATGCTTCTTCAACCGAGCTGAACAAAATCTGATCATAGGAATTGGGGTATGACAACAATTCATTGTGGTTAATTTTTACAATGAACGGAATTTTGTGGGCGTACTTTCTTGCCATGCTGCCCAGCACACCTACCGTAGAAGCAACACCATTTGTTCCTCCCTCTATTGCCAGCTTGATAATGTTCTCCGGATCAAAATAATCCGGGTTTGGAGCAAATGAAGCGCCCGCCGTGTGTTCAACGCCCTGGTCCACCGGCAAAATAGATAAATAGCCGGTACCTCCAAGCCGCCCGTGGTCAAAAAGCAGTTGCATATTGCGCAGCACCTGCGGATTCCGGTTTGAGTGATACCACACACGGTCAACAAAATCCGTACCGGGCACATGCAACCGGCTTTTGTCAATGCCTTTTGCTTTGTAGTCCAGTAAATAATCCGATTTGTCTCCAAGTAATTTTACAATATCATTATAGTTCATAAGCTTAAATTTTTTAGGTTACTATTTCACTTTATTTAATCATAAATGATAAAACATATTTACATTAACGTTTACCCTGGCATGTTTGTTCTACTTCATCAGGGGTAATGGGAATGCGTTTTTGCCCAAGCAGACGGCTTCCTTTCTCTGTGATAAGGATATCATCTTCAAGCCGGATGCCACCAAATTCTACATAATCAACAAGTTTATCGTAATTGATGAATTCAGTGTGTTTTTTATCGCGCTTCCACAATTCAATCAGTTCCGGAATAAAATAACATCCTGGTTCATTTGACAGCACAAACCCGGGTTGAAGTTCCCTGCCAAGCCTCAGGGCTGCTAAACCAAAAATTTCAGGCCGTTTGGTTTTTTCATCGTATCCGACATAATTTTCTCCGAGGCCTTCCATGTCATGTACATCCAGTCCCATCATGTGCCCAAGTCCATGAGGCTGAAACAAGGCATAAGCACCCTTATTTACAGCTTCTTCCGGATCGCCTTTCATGATACCGAGGTCTTTTAGTCCTTTGACAAGCACTTCTGCTGCTTTCATGTGTACCCACAGGTTGGTAACACCGGGTTTCATAATTTTAGCTGCATAGTTGTTGGAATCCAGGACGATCTGATAAATTTCCTTTTGTTTTTGGGTAAATTTACCACCAACGGGTGTTGTACGGGTATGATCAGATGGGTAATGCATGGTTGTTTCACAGCCTGCATCGGCCAACATCAAATCTCCTTCCTGCATCACATTTCCGTGATAATGGTTGTGCAGTGTCTGGCCGTTTACAGTAAGAATAATCGGAAACGATGGCACCCCACCGTGAGACAACGAAATGCCTTCCATGCGGCCTGCCACTTCACGCTCCACCACACCGGGCTGAGCCATGCGCATGGCTTGTGTGTGCATCATGTAGCCAATATCACAGGCTTTGTCCATTTCTGCAATTTCATACTGGTCTTTTATGCTGCGCAGCTCCACAATGGCTTTAATGAGTTCTTCGGAAGCATATCTGTTCATCCCGTCAAAAGGGATACCCAGTACATTGTGAAGAAATATCATGTGGTCGTAGCGGTAGAGAGGAGCAAAATGAATGTTGCGTTTTTTAGCTTTTGCATTTTTGAGAAAATCAACCAGCTCGCCGAATTTCCTGCTGTTTTCAACGCCAACTTCAGAAGCAAGTGCTTTTACCATTGGCTGAGGCCCCATCCAGATAATATCATCAATTTCAACATCATCGGCAAACAGATATTCCTTATCGTTATCAACATCAATAACACCTGCCATGCCAGGCATGTCCTGTCCGAAAAAATACAAGAAATTGCTGTCCTGCCTGAAATGATATCCGTTTGCCGGATAATTCATCGGGGATTCATTGTTTCCGGGAATAAGTATTATCCCGTTGTTGACTAATTTTTTAAGCTTTTTACGTCGCTCTATATATACACTTTTCTTGAACATAGCACATAATTTTTAATGAAGCCTAAAGATAGCAAAAAACCCTGACATAAAAAATTAAGCCTTCCTTTTTTTGGATGAATTATTTATTTTAAGGGCAGCGGGAACGTGGCTAATTTTTAAATACATGGTCTCTGCCTCCGGCCTGTATCTGTGTTCCGGTACAGCGGCTGTTGCAATCCTCCCGGACAGGATTTCATTGCCAATCAATCTGCCGTGAGGGCAAACAGCACGCTGTACCAAAACACAGGATGCCGGCCTGCGTCAGGCTGCAAAACATCAATAAACAATGTTTATTCCATAAGATTTATTAAAACCTGGAGTTTCCCCAAAAAAATCAAATAGGGAATAATTTAAGCTGAATACAGTTTGATGTTTTTCCTGTTTTCCCTTTAAATATTATCCCTCTTTTCGCCCCTTTCAGTAGTTCTGCAATACCATCTGCCATTGCATATTGGTAAAAAGCACGTACGCCAAAAAAACGTTTTGCAAAAATGTACATTTTGTGAACCATCAATTTTAATTTGACGTTCATCCCCAAATAGATGCTACAGAAATAGGCGATAGAATGCACAATAGCAACAATATTACGAATAGCATTATAACTGCGAACTCTGATATCTTCAAGGTTATATGACTGTTTCATATACCTAAAAAATTCCTCGCATTTCCATCGGGTAAGATAAATCTCTATTATTTTCCATAAGTGTTTTCCTGCATTTGTAGGTATATCTCTATTGGTAAGTAAAAACATGGGTGTTTTGCCGAAACCTTTTACTACTATCAACCAATACCATTTATAAGGATATTCCGGGATAGATACTTTTAAAGCACCATACTGTAGAGTGTAGTGTTTTACCTTGTTATTCTTAAGCATCATCACAGTAGTCTTATGAGAAAAGTTAACAAATCTTTCAATTCGAGTAATCTTCACCTGTCGGGCAGTATTTCCTCTAAAATGCAAATAGCGTTTTCTTGTCAAGCGTGTTACAAAATTCAATTCTTTCGCTTCGAAATGTTTAATGATTTCAAGATTATCACCTTGGCGGTCAATAGCCCATGTGCCATGTTTTCCTGTATGATTGGAAACATGACTAATGATTTGTTTAATTTTTTCAGTGGCTCCTTCATACCCAGTGACTTTATTGGAATAAGCTTCACAATATAATGGCACCAATTTATCATGAGATAAGTTAGCAGCAGTAACTTGGCATAGATGATATCCCTTTGCCTTTTTGTGCTTGTCTCCATCATAAACATTACATAAATACTCCATATTCTTTGAGTATGGTTTCATAATGTCTCCCGGATCTATTGAAAGAACCATTTCATCGGTTACCTTGTTTTTCCCCCACAGAAGCATTTGACCATTTATAGTAGAAGTCAGATCAATGTTTTCAAGATTACGGCTTAGTCGGTTTTCTGTTTTTATCAAAGGAATGGGTTCCTGTAATGAACGGCTTATGTTGCTTAGTTTTACATCTTTGCTTGCTTGAATACCATATATCATCTCTTTAACCAGGCGTCTATGGTTTTTTTTCAGCCCTTTTGTCAAGTTTCCCGAAAATTTATTAACTTGCGCCTTGAATCTGTTGCGTAATAAGGAGTTTGAATCCATAGTGTACAGTTTTATTGATTAGACAATAGATTTATAATTTATGTTCACAAAAATTGGGGAAACTTCTTATTTATGCAAAAAAAAAGCGGGGTTTCATTTGTGAGACTCCGCTTTAATCTATATTACAAGAGATTACTATTTGAAACTTTGTTTTTTGGGGAAACTCCAGTTACATCTAAAAAATATTTGAATAACGAACATTGGAACAATAGAATATCGAATGATGAATTAGAACATTTTTATTCATAATTCGATTGTTCTGATGTTCATTAATCTTTATTCATGTAGATATTGGGTTCATATGTGCTATATTTCCATAGTCAAATTTAAGTTATCTTTTTTGAAGTTCCCCTGTTTTCCCAGGGGCGAGTACTCTCATATAACTCTTTCTAAAAACACGGTTATTATATTGGTAAAACCTGACTTATTCGGGGAGAGCATTGCATTAAATCCAAAGTTCAAAAAACAAAATACAAAATAAATCCAATGCTCCAAAACCAAAATAGTTGATACCACAAAAGTAACTTTTTGCACCTGTTGATTTGTTAATCAAAATATTATTGAGCTCTTCTCGTTTAATCGTCATATATTTTTTACTATTTCGGTTTGTTGCTGTGTTTTGGCTTTTTTAGAAATAAGCAATCCCATGTCAACAAAATTTTTGCAGATTTTTGAAATTGGGGTTTGCAGATTGGGATTTAT